>NZ_JAEKNS010000001.1:0-6080 GCF_016464765.1 Candidatus Aeolococcus gillhamiae
TCCTGGCCCACAACCTGGACCGGTTGGTGGCACTCAGCTGAGATGGCAGATACGAGTCTCGGGAATACCCGGAAACCTCAGCATTCCCAGCGAGGTTCGCGCCTACTCAGCTCCCAAAACCGGGTTTTTCGGGACGAAGTAGCTAGGCGTGGCCGGTCCGTCACCGTGCTCGAGCGCGACCCGGCGCAGCCTTTGGATGACCCAGCCGCTGCGTACGATCGCTGGTCCCGGCCAAGTGTGCCCCAGAGTCCTCAACCGCACAGTCTGCTCGGCCGGACCCGGCGCGCGCTCCGCCTGCACGCGCCCGACGTCCTCGCGCGCGCAGTTCAAGCTGGCGCTTGGGAGAACGATCTTCGTGCCCGGCTTGTGGGCGACGCCTCACGTCCTGGTGACGACGACCTGGTCGCCGTGCACTGCCGTCGCCCCGTCTTTGAATGTGTCCTCCGACGGGCCGTGGTCGATGAGCCGCTGGTCAGGCTGCTCTCCGGAGTTGCAGCTGAGGGGATCGAACTGCACGCCGGCGGCTCAGGTCCTCCACGCATCGCCGGCGTACGTGTCGGCGGTGATTCGGTGCGCTCGGACATAGTGATCGACGCGTCGGGCCGGCGCTCCCGCGTGCCAGGGTGGCTTGAGAGTGGCGGGGTCAGCCTGCCCGAAGCGCAGAGCCAAGATTGTGGCGTGGTCTATTACAGCCGCTACTTCCGCCTCCGTGATCGAGTCGACTATCCAGCCTGGACAGGCATGCTCGGACCTGGCGGCACAACTGATTCCCGCGCTTCAGCATCTTCTTTGGCGACAACCGCACGTTTGCCATTGTGTTGGGAGTGCCGGCGTGGGAGCAGGGACTGAAGGCGCTTCGGCGAAATGACCTGCACATGCGGGCGGTGCAGCGCTTTCGAGTGCTGGCGCCCTTTGTCGCCGAGGAGACAGCGGAGCCGATCACCGACGTCCTTCCGATGGGCGCTCTTCAGAACGTCTTCAGGGCACAGCTCGTCGACGACCGCCCACGGGTGCTCGGCCTTCACTCGGTGGGCGATTCGTACTGTCACACGAATCCTCTTTTCGCATGGGGACTCTGCCTGGGAATCGACTACGGGTTCGAGCTTGGACGGATCGTCGATGAATATCCATCCGATCCCGAGGCGCAGCTGCTCGCCTTCGCCCGACTCACAGCCGTGGAGGCTGAGCAGTGCTACCGCGCAGTTGCGGACGAGGACCGAGATCGCAGTCTGTGTTGGCGGGGCGAGCAATCCGAGGGCGCTTGGCTCGGCCGCACGTTCGCCGATTTCGTCCGCCAGTGCGCGCTCCCAACGGTCTCGCTGGACCGCGAAGTGGCTCGAGAAGTGATCCGGCGAGCGAACCTGCTCGACCTGCCTGATTCCCTGAGCCACAACCGCAAGATCGTGGGACGAATCACAAGCCTCCAAGCCGAGGTGTCGCCGGCAGCACCTGGGAGTGTCCCCAGCCGTGACGAACTGCTGCAATTGCTGGGCCCGCGCGCCTAGCCTCGTTTTTGGCGCGGCACGTCGTCACCTCACGTGGCGCCGTATCCGAGAAGGCGGCGATTCAGCCCGTCTCATCATCTCCGGCACTCGGCGGCTAGCTACTCAGGCGGGATCGCGAATGCCAGGGCGATGCCGTCGGGGTCTTTGAAATTCACGATCGGGCTAGTGGCCATTTCGATGACACCCGAGTGTGCAACCCGGCACTCGTCGAGGCGCGACGTCCACGCGTCAAGATCAGAACGGGTCGGTACCGCAAAGCAGAGATGGTCGAGACCGACCCTCTTGGGCGAGAACTCGCCAGGCGGGTGATCGTCGAACTGAACAAGGCCGATGACGAGGTGGCCGTTGGGAACGCGAAGAATCGCCGTGGACCTGTCGGGATGAGACTCGCGGAACACCTCGATGAAACCGAGGACGTCGACGTACCAGCCTGCGCTTCGCTCGAGATCTCTGACCGTGAGCCCGACGTGTCTGACGCCATCAATGCGCGTTGCAGCCGTCAATGGTTGACGCTCGTCGACTGCCCTGGCGAACCGATACGACCCTTCCACCAGACGCCAAACGACATCCAGTTCTGCTGTATCCCTTGGGGCGAACACCATCACGAGCGTCCGCGGCATCTCCCCCGTACGAGACAGGGGATGCAACTCCGCCCATCCAGCTTCGCAGGCGGCCTCGGCCACCGGCTCGGGCAGCATCATGTGCAGGCTGTGATCCTTGCCGGGATGCAGATGAGCGAACTCACGTCCGACCATGAAGGCCTCTGGAGGACCGATCGCCAATGCCGGATCGAGCACCAAGGCTCGGGCGCCCGGCACCGACACGCCGGAGAGTTGCTCTGCAACTCCGGGGAGAGCGAACACGCGCTCCGCGAGCGCGTCACGCAGGCGGTCGTCGGCCGGTTGTTGGTCGAGCTGCTGATGCGGCAGCCCCGGCTGGGTGGCCGGCTTCGCGCCTGGACGGCGGGGCAGCCATTGCATGGGCTTCGTCCTCCCTTTGCTAGAATAACATTACACAATGTGATTCTAGTCAGCGCTCCGTGTCAAGAGTCCGCCTCGTGACTACGATCGCCGCAACCGCGTCTCGACGCGGACGGCAGCAGAGGAGCCGCGCAACCCGGGCCCGGATGGTCGAAGCCGCCACCCGTCTCTTCATCCGAGACGGCTACGTGTCGACCACCGTCGGCGCCATCGCCAGTGAGGCCGGGGTCGCCGTGCAGAGCCTCTACGTTGGATTCGGAAGCAAGCTCGGCGTCCTTTCCGCTGCGTTCGACATCGCCATCGTCGGAGACACGCGGCCGATTCCCCTTCTCGATCGCGATTGGTGGAAGGAACTCGCGGCAGCACCGACCGGACCGCACGCTCTCCAGATCTTTGTGAACGAGGTGTGCGGGATCCTGGCACGAACGCAGGGCCTGTACGCAGTGATTCGTGCCGCCGCCGCAAGCGAGGTCGGCGAGCTCCTCGTTGAGAACAAGCGCCAGCGCTACGACGGGGTGCGTGCGGTGGCGACGCAATTGCGCTCCAAGCCGGGCTTCGCGCCAGAGATCGGGATCGACGTTGCAGCGGACCTGCTCTATGCGCTTGCCACAGAGGACAGCTGGGGGCTGCTCGTGGGAGACCGCGGATGGTCGTCCGAGACCTGGAACAGGTGGTGTGTCACGCTGCTGAGCTCAACACTGTTCCCCGGAGGGCAGGATCATCTTTGAGAGCGCCTAGCCCTGCCCTTGACATACACAAATCCGTGTAGGTAGACTGCGGAGCGAGCCGGTCGATGGACCGGCCGGCCGGAGGGGCGACCGTCATCCGCGGTTCGGAGGTCGCCCGATGTCGCAGCTGAAGGGGCTCGTCGACAACTGGATCCTGCTTGCGCAGGGACTCATCGGCAGCATCGGCGCGCTGGCGTTCCTGATCGCGTTCATGTACAAGATCGTCGCCGTCGACCCGCGCAGCGTCATGGAGGCGAAGCGCTGGATCGGTCGCATCGTCTTCGGCACCATCGGCGTCGAGGTCGCCGGGACATTGACGCACGCGATCATCGCGAGCATCCCGGGCGGCGTCCACTGACGTGTCGATCATCCACGGCATCGTCAACGGTGCGCATGCCGTCAGCGACCCGGTCGGGTTCATCCTCCAGTCGCTGATCGGCCTGCTCGGTCACCTCATCTCGGTGGCTCGAGTCGACATGATGGGTGTGCTCGACCGCTTCCTCTTCCGCACCGTCGACCCAACCGTGTCGGGCAATCGCCCGATCACCGCCAACCCCAACATCGCCAATCTCAATCTCGGGCTGGCGCTGGCGGTTGACGCCATGATCGGCCTGGTCGTCCTGCTGACGTCGCTGCGCAGCATCTTCGAGCACTCGATGCGCTCGCGGTACGACCTCAAGGTGATCCTCCCGCGGGTCCTGCTGGCCATCGTGCTGGCCCACGGATCGCTCCTCTTCATGCAGATGGCGATCGACCTCAACAACGCGCTGGGGAGCGTCGCGCTCTCGCTGGGCGGACCACTGAACTCCGACACGCTGCCGTGGTCGCCGAGCCTGGCTCCACAGACGATCGCGCGCATGATCAGCGGCCAGGACCTGTTCCAGGCCCTCCTCGTCGTTGTCCTGATCGCCGCCATGGCGATCCTGGTGCTCGCCTACGTGATCCGCACCGCGCTGCTCAACATCCTTATCGTCACCGCCCCGCTCGCGGCCCTGCTGACGGTGATGCCGGACACGCGAAGCCACGCTCGCACCTGGCTGCGACTCTTCACCGGCACGGTGTTCCTGCAGGCGGTGCAGCTGATCATCCTGCGCGTCGCCGTGACCACCGAGTTCGACTCCAACGGCGGCCTGATCACCACCGTCTACGCGCTGGCGACGCTGTGGCTGCTTCTCAAGGTGCCCGGTGCGATGAACACGTCGACACACCTCGAGAGCAAGGCGCACACGATGCTCCACACGCTCGAGCGCTCCGCCAAGCATGCGCTGATGCCGGCCCACCACCGCGCTCAGCACCCGCACAAGGCGACGTGAGCGCACTTACCGATGAACCCTTCACCAGCAGTCACACATCACTGGAGGCACAGCCGTGATCAACCGAGTCATCCTGGTCGGCAATCTCACCCGTGACGCGGAGTCGACGTCCGGCCCATCGACAACGCTGACACGCATGCGCCTGGCCACCAATGCGGTGTGGCGGGATGGCGACGGCAACCGCCAGGAGAGCGCCGAGTTCCACTCCGTCGTCGCCTTCGGCAAGCTCGCGGAGATTTGCGCGCAGTACTGCCTCAAGGGCCGGCGCGTGTACATCGAGGGCCGGCTGCGCGCGCGCGAGTACGACGGCAGCGACGGTCTGCGCCGACACTCAACCGAGGTCGTCGCCGAGACCATGAAGCTCCTCGACCGCCCGCCGAGCGGCCTTCCCGCGTCGAGCGATGTCGAGCTCGGCTCCGACGGGGAGGGAGCGCCTGGCGCCGACGCCGACGCCGACATTGGCGGCGAGAAGCCGCAGAAGCGCCGAACCCTGGAGGTCAGCCCGGCGTCCTAGCCGGTGACGATCACCGTTGTGCCCATCCCGGCCCAGCTGTAGAGCCAGGCCATGGTGGCGGTGGGAACGTGGATGCAGCCGTGGCTGCCGCTGGGGCCGTTCTCGCTGCCGGCGCCGAAGTCCGCTGGGTTCTCCCACGGCGCGTCGTGCAGGTAATACCCGCCACCCTCGTACAGCAGCGCGTACTGGGTTGTCTCCGGCGTGTAGTACCGCGGCGAGCCGGGTCCGTACGCCGACACGAAATGGGCCGGCGATGACCGGCCGAACACGTGGAAGGTGCCCTGCGGGGTGCGTATCCCGGGCCGCCCCGTGGTCACCGGGGTGGAGCTCAGCAGGCAGGTGTTCTGGAAGAAGGACGCCACCTGCTGGCTCAAGCTGACCACCACCACCTTGCCCATCGGCACCTTGTTGCCGCACCCCGTCGCGCTCAGCTGCGCGGCCAGGGCGGCGGCGACCGCCGCGTCGAGGTCGGCGTTCACCTGGTTCTGGAGCGCGCGGATGCGAGCCTCCACCGCGTTCAGCTCTCCCGCGTTGGTGGCAACTCCGAACGCCGCAGCGATGTCGCCGTACGCAGAGGAGAAGCCCGAGGCGTGCGTCGTGGCCGTCGACACCGCTCGGTTGATCTGCTGCTGGAGGGTGCCGAGCTGCGCCGCTTCGTAGTCGTGCTCGCCAAGGAGCGCGCGCAGTCCCTGCAGCGGGCCGAGCAGACCGTTCACCGCGGCGGTGACGTCGCTGGCCGCGGCAACGTCGCGCTGCAGCGCCTCGAGCAAGGATGCAACGTTCCCCTCGTCGAGGCGCTCGGCGCGTGCCATGGTGAGCGCGCCGTCAGCCGCGACGATCAGCCCGGCGACACCGCCGTAGGGGGCAACGGTGGCAGCAAACTGCGCGGCCAGCTGAGCGCTGGCGGCAGCGCTCGCGCGCGCCTGCCCCAAGCTGGCCCACCATCCCGCTGCGAGCGCGTTGATCGCCCCCGGCGTGCGTGCCGCGGAGAGCTCCGCCGGCCAGTCGCCGGCCGCAGGCGCACCGGCCGTCACCGCGGC
>NZ_JAEKNS010000094.1:0-32859 GCF_016464765.1 Candidatus Aeolococcus gillhamiae
GAGCCGGGCCGGCGCGGGGGGCGGCAGCTCGCGTGGGGCGGGCGGGCGGGGCACCCCGCGAAGCACGGCCACGGGGTGGGAGGCGGTCGAGCCGGTGGTGCGCCTGACGGGCACGGGCGGGGCGGGCGGAACTGGGGGACCGTCACCGCGGCCGATCACACCCTCCGCCGTCTCGAGGCAAGAGAAGGCCACCACCTCCTTGATGTCGGCGGCGCGGTCGAAACGGACGATCGCCGTCTGGCTCAGGACGGTCTCGACCCGGCCCAGAGAGCCGACCGGGTAGTCGCCGATCGGCGTGCCCGTCCGCGGCCGGATGTTGGAGGTCAGCCGCACACGCTCACCGATGTCGAAGGGCGGCGGAGGTTCCTCCTTGGCGCTCGGGGGACGGCCCGGCTGGGGGCGCGGAGTCGGCCGGACCACCGCGACGGGGGCGACCACGGCGACCTTCTCGCCATCGCCATCGTCGTCGTCGTCGTCGTCGTCCTCCTCCTCATCGACGACCACCTCGACGTCCTCGACCACGTCCACCTCAGCGACACTGTCGACGACCTCTGGGTCCACCTCCTCCTCGGCGGCAGCCCTCTCGGGCTCAGCCTCGGCAGCGGGGGTCGTCTCGTCCTTGTCGTCGGGCGTGCGAGCGGGCATATGTGAAGACCTGTCCTGGAGTGTGCGCAGCGCCTGCGCGGGGCTGACGAGGATAACCGTTCGCGGGCGGGCGTCGACGCCGCCGTGACGAAGATGGTCCCCATCAGCGGGGCTCCCTGCGAGGACGCCCACCTAGACTGGCGCGGTGATCGCCCGCACGGCTGCGCAACGCCTGTCGCCACACGCCCGGCAGCGGTTGCTCGAGATCGTTCCGGGTGCGCTCACCTGGACGGTGCTGCTCCTGCCCGTGGTGGTGGCGTTCGCCATCCGCCTCAACGACCCGACCAAGCTGTGGATCCTCGGTCTCGGCGCCGTCATGCTCGACGTCTATTGGTTCGGCCGCACCGCGCTCACCGTGCGCGCGGTGAGTCGATCGCTGCGCGTCGTGCAGCGAACCGAGGAGATCGATTGGTGGGCGCGCTGCCAGGCACTGTCGGCCGCACCGGGACGCCCTCGCCCCGACCAGGTGGTGCAATGCGCTCTCATCCCCACGTACACCGAGAGGTACGAGGTGCTGCGCGCCACCGTCGCGGCGCTCGTGGACCAGAACTTTCCAGACCAGCAACGGGTGTGCGCGATCATCACTCGGGTCAGTGACAACGGCGGCTGGGAGAACGTCGATCGCCTTCGCGATGAGTTCGGTCATCGCTTCCGTGCCTTCATCCACATCAAGGACCCACTGCTGCCCGGCATCGTCGTCGGCAAGTCGGCGGCGATGGCGTACGGCGGGCCGGTGCTCAAGGAGGCCTGCGACGAGATGGGGCTCGACCCTGCGCACACGGTGGTCACCGATCTCGACTCGGATTACCGCCTCCACCCGCAGTACTTCGCCTACATCACCCACGAGTTCTGCACCACCGAGGACCCGCTGACGTCGATCTGGCAGCCCATCCCGGTGTTCCTCAACAATCTCTGGCGCGTGCCTGCGGCCGTGCGGGTGATGGCCACGGCGGCAACCCAATGGCAGATGTTCCTGCATCAGAACCCCCACCGACTGGTGATGTTCTCCTCGTACACGACCTCGCTGAAGCTGCTCGATGACGTCGGCTACTGGGACTCCGACGTCATCCCCGAGGACTCACGCTTCTTCTGGAAGAGCTTCTTCCGCTTCGGTGAGCGTCTCCACGTCCGTCCCGCGTTCATCCGCGTGTTCGGTGACGCCCCGCGGGCGCGCAGCTACGCATCCACGCACGCGTCTCAGTACAACCAGATCAAGCGCTGGGCGTGGGGAGCCAGCGACGTGCCCTACGTGACCCTGCGCATGCTCGAACACTCGGAGATCCCGTTCCGTCTTCGCTTGCGCCGCTACATGAACCTGGTGTTCAACCACCTTACCTGGACCACGTTGCCCATGCTGCTGTTCTTCGGGGGTGCGCTGCCGGCTCTGATCGACCTCGACTACAGCCTGACCACCGAGGCGTTCTGGATCGGCTGGCTGACGGCCGCGATCCTCACCTTCACCCTGCTCAACACCCTGGTGCTCATCCGGGTGGACGCGACCATGTGCCCCAAGCCGTCGGACTGGCCCTGGTGGCGGCGGCGCTACGCGGAGCTGCAGCTCTTTCTCTACCCGGTGGTCGGCCTGGCGCTGAGCGTGATCCCCGCCCTCGAGGCACAGACCCGCCTGATGTTCGGTGCCTACCTGGAGTACACAGTCACCGAAAAAGAATAAATGCGCTCGAGCCGTCAGCGCCGGCGACTTCACGTCGCCGCAGCTGACACCGCTCGCCGGGGGGTGTCCGAGGGGGGAACGCAGTTCCCCCTTCGCCTTAAGCGGCGGCTCGGCGGCGGTCCGACCCGGAGGCGTTGCCCCATGTCACGCTGCCGTTGGGCCAGACCATCGCGGTGGTCTTGGCAGGCCGTTCGACGACCACCTCGCCCTCGCTGATGTACACGGGCATTCCCTGCTCGCGGGCGAACCGGCGGGCACGGTCGTAGACGTCGGGGCTGGTGGCAAGCTGCGGTCGCATGGCATTCCTCGGACCGGGGGAATGAGACCGGTCACGACCAGCTTACCCGGCCGAAGAACCGGCCAAACGGTCCATGGGTCCGCTCGGCCTACCCGGCCGCCTCGTTGCGCATCGCTTTCTGCTGGGCGGCGAGGTCGGCGTCCACCATCATCGTGACCAGCTCGGCGAAGGGCACCTTGGGCTCCCAGCCGAGCACCCGCCGTGCCTTGGAGGCGTCGCCGATGAGCACGTCGACCTCGGCCGGCCGAAGGAAGCGGGCGTCGTCGCTGACAACGTGGTCGCGGTAGTCGAGCCCGAGGTGGGCGAAGGCGATGTCGCAGAACTCGCGGACGCTGTGGGTGACCCCGGTGGCGATCACGAAGTCGTCGGCCTGGTCCTGGGCCATCATCAGGCGCATCGCGTCGACGTAGTCGCCGGCAAAGCCCCAGTCACGCTGTGAGTCCAGGTTGCCGAGCGAGATCTGCTTCTGCAGGCCGAGCTTGATCTTGGCGGCGGCGTTGGTGATCTTGCGGGTGACGAACTCCAGCCCGCGGCGCGGGGACTCGTGGTTGAAGAGGATGCCGCTGCAGGCGAACATGTCGTAGCTCTCGCGGTAGTTGACCGTGATGTAGTGGCCGTACACCTTGGCGACCCCGTACGGCGACCGGGGATGAAAGGCGGTCAGCTCGGTCTGCGGCGACTCGCGCACCTTGCCGAACATTTCGCTGCTCGACGCCTGGTAGAAGCGAATCTGTGGGTTGACGGTGCGGATCGCTTCGAGCATGCGCACCACGCCGAGGCCGGTCACCTCGCCGGTGAGCAGCGCCTGCTTGAAGCTCAGCCCCACGAAGCTGATCGCGCCGAGGTTGTACACCTCGGTGGGCTGGCAGCTCTCGAACGCCGCCACCAGAGAGGAGTGATCGAGCAGGTCACCCTCGATGAACTCGATGCCCGGACAGAGACGGGCCACCGACTCCAGCCGGGGGTTGTTCTGGCCGCGCACCAGGCCATACACGTGGTATCCCTTGGACAGGAGCAACTGACCGAGGTAGGTCCCGTCCTGGCCGGTGATACCGGTGATCAGGGCTGTGCCGGGCACGCGCGTTCTCCCGTGGTGAGCTGGTGGTGCGCTGCGCACCCGCCTCGATCACGCCTTTCGAGTTGGCGCTGCGAGGGACAGCGGCATGATACCGCGCCCCGCGCCGCCGTCCCGGTCGCCGGCCCCAGGTCAGCGCTGCCTTAGAACCCGCTGGTACACGCGCAACGTCGCGGCCGCCGTCTTCTCCCAGGTGAACTGTGCGGCCCGCTCGCGCCCGGCGGCGACGCGGCGTTCACGCTCGGCCGGGTTGGCGAGCAGCGCGCTCACCTCGGCGACCATCAGGGCGGCGTTGCCGTCCTCGACGACCAGGGCGGCGTCCGCCACGACCTCGCGCAGCGAGGAGTTGTCGAACACCGCGACCGGGGCGCCCGCCGCCATCGCTTCGAGCGGGGGCAGCCCGAAGCCCTCGTAGGCAGAGGTGAACAGCAGACACTCACTCATCTGGTACAGCCCCCCGAGCTCGTCGTCGGTCACGTGGCCGAGGAGGCGGACGTGCTCGCTCAGCCCAGCCCGGGCCACGATGCTGGCGACGGCGGCAGCGAAGTTGCCCTGGGAGCCGGCGATGACCAGACGGACCCCGTGATGCCGGCGCAGGCCGCGCACCACATCGGCGAGGAGCTCGATGCGTTTGCGCGGGTCAAACGTCCCCACGGCGAGGACGAAGCGTCCTGGGAGACGCAGTCGAGCTCTCAGCGACGCCGTCTCGTCATCGGACCGCGGTCGGTGGGGCGACACCCCCTCGGCGATCACGGAGATGCGCGCGGGATCGACCCCGGCGATGCGCTGCAGGTCGTCGGCGGTCGACTGCGACACGGCGACCACCGCGTCCGCGCTGCGGAACTGGCGCATCGGCAGGGCCCGCTCGCGGCGCATCCATGGGTACTCGCCCGGCATCACGAAGGGGATGAGGTCGTGGACGGTGACCACCACCGGGATCGAGGGACGTAGCGGTTGGCCGTACTCCACCGCGTGATACAGAGCCGGAGGCCGGCCAGCCAGTGCACGGCGGATCTGCAGTGGGTCGAGCACCGGTCGCACATGGCGGTTCAGCGGCCGCAGCCGCGCCGGGTACGTCGCAAAGCCGGCGGCGACAAGTCCCGCGTGCGGGGCGGGGCCGCGCTCGAGCAGCAGGCCGACGTCGTTGCTCACCCCCAGGGAGGCGTAGCCGATGAGCAGGCCGCGCAGGTAGGTGCCGATGCCGCGCACCGACGACTCGTCCTGGAGCGAGCGTCCGTCGAGCAGGTAGCGGATCACCGTGCCGTGGCCGCCAGGAGGGTTCGCAGTCGCTCTTCGGCAAGGTCCCAGCGGTAGGTGGCGGCAACGTACGCGCGTCCAGCCGCCCCCATCGCCGCAGCCTGCTCCGGGTTGTCGATGAGGTGGGCAGCCTGGGCGGCGAGCTGGCTCGCGTCACGGAACGTCCATCCGCCGCCGCTGCGCGCCGCGTGGCCGGCAAGCACTGCGGAGCTGGCATTGAGCAGGCACGGCCGGCCCATGGACCAGGCCTCGAGCGCCAGAAGGGAGAGGGACTCCATCGAGCCGGGCACCACGATCGCCACAGCTCCCGCGATCGCCTCCCACCGTTCCCGTTCGCCGAGCCGCCCGACGCGGCGCACCTCGGGTGTGTCGACGCCGTCACCCGCCTCGCCACTCAACACCAGCGTCGCCGACGCGTCCGACGTGTGCAGCAGCGCGCCCGCGGCGAGGAGCGTTTCAAGCCCCTTCCCGCCCGCGATGCGACCGCCGAAATAGAGGTACGGGCCGGCGATTTCATGGCGCCGCGCGAACGCGTTAGCGTCGACGTCGCCCGGTGCGTCGACACCGACGACGCCGCATGCTGAGGGCAGCGCGCCTGTCTCTGGGTGGATGGTCGCGACCAGGTCACGCTCCTCGAGACTGTGGAACCAGAGCGCATCCGCAGAGAGCATGGCCCGGCGCACGACAGCCAGGCGCAGTGCCGGTTCGTCGTGCGCCGCGGGCACGAGGATGCGTGGGTGTGGCGCGGCGGGGAGGCCGAACAGAGTGGGATGGAACAGGTAGGGCGAGAACAGCGTCGGGACCGGCGCGGCCTGTGAGAGCGCGCGGATCAATCCCGGCGAGTACGGACCCTGAGCGATGGACCACATCCGCTCGCCACGCAGCGGACGGGGGAGGTGGTACGCGGCCGTCGACAGGCGTGCGAACAGCCAGGGATGCCGCCGCAGCGCGACCGGGTACCGACGGACCTTCACCGGGCCGTCGCGTTCGACGCCGGCTGTGAAGGCGGTGCGCCACGTCGCCTCGTCGACGGCGGTGGTCGTCCACACCTGCACCGTCCACTCCCGCGCTGACAGTGCATGGGCGAGCCGGCGCATGGCGCTCTCCGCTCCGCCGACCACCGATTCTCCGTAGCGGGGGACCACGATGCGCAGAGCGTCGGCGTGGCGCGGCTCGCGATCGGGGGGCTCTGCCTCGGGCACGCTCATCCTCAGCCGACGATTGGCGCACTACGCGCCGGGCACACCCTGCTCACGGATCGCTGCGAGGTACGCGTGGAGCCCGTCGCGCCAGTCCGGCAGCGGGCTCTCGCCGAGCAGGCGCCACACTCGATTGTCGAGCACCGAGTATGCGGGCCGCGGAGCCGGCGTCGGCCAGTCCGCGGTGGTGATGGCGGCGACATCGGTGGCGATCCCGCTGGCCGCGAAGATCTCCTGCGCGAAGCCGTGCCAGCTGACCTGGCCGGAGTTGGTGAGATGGAAGGTCCCGGGCAGGTCCCGGGCGATGAGGCGGAGCAGCGCCGGCGCCAGGTGACCGGTCCACGTCGGCGTGCCCACCTGGTCGGACACCACCCGCAAGGGCGTGCCGCTCGCGGCGGCGCGCAGCATGGTCAGAACGAAGTTCGGCCCATGGCTTCCGTATAGCCACGATGTGCGCACCACCTGGTGCCGCCGGGCGAGACCGCGAACCTCAGCCTCGCCGGCGAGCTTGCTGGCGCCATAGGCGGAGCGCGGGCAGGGCTGCTGCCACTCGTCGACCGGGTCGGTCGCCGTGCCGTCGAAGACGTAGTCAGTGCTGAGATGTACCAGCAGAACGTCGCGTGCGGCGCATGCAGAGGCGAGGACGCGCGGTCCGAGCGCGTTGGCGCGGAAGGCACCGTCGCGGTCCGATTCGGCGGCGTCCACCCTGGTCCACGCGGCGCAGTTCACCAGCACATCGGGGGTGGCTTCCTCGAGGTTGCTCGCCACGGCCGCCGCGTCGGTGATGTCGCATCCCGCTCGGGTGGTGGCGTGCACGGCGTGCCCCGACGCCGTCGCGGTGTCGAACAGCTCGCGGCCGAGCTGGCCGTCCGCGCCGGTGAGAAGGAGTTTCACAAGCCCTGCGCCGCGTCGGCCTGGAGCGGCTTGTAATTGCGGCGGTAGAACTCCCAGAACTCACCCGATTTCAGCGGACGCCACCACTGTTCGTTCTCGCGATACCACTGGACGGTCTCGCGCAGGCCGTGATCGAGCGGGACCAGCGGGCGCCAGCCGAGCCCGCGCAGCCTGTCGCTGTTAACGGAATAGCGCCGGTCATGTCCGAGCCGGTCGCGTACGTGCTGCTTCAGAGAAGCCGGCTTGTCGAGCGCGCCGAGCACCAGGTCCGCCACCTCCCCGCCGCTGGTGGCACCACCGTAGCCGACGTTGTAGTCCTGACCTGCCGTGCCCTGTCGCAGCGCCGTGTCGATGCCACGAGCGTGGTCAGCGACATGGATGTAGTCGCGAACCGCACTGCCGTCGCCGTAGATCGGCAGCAGCTGATCATCGATGGCGTTGGTGATGAACAGGGGGATGATCTTCTCGGGGTACTGGTACGGACCGTAAGTGTTCGACCCGCGGGTGGTGATCACCGGCAAGCTGTAGGACGCGCGATACGCCCACACCATCATCTCGCCCCCGGCCTTGCTGGCCGAATACGGGCTGCGCGGACGCAGCGGGTCGTGCTCGGTGCTGCTGCCCTCCTCGACGTCGCCGTAGACCTCGTCGGTCGACACCTGGAGGAACCGTTCGACTCCGCTGGCGCGCGCCGCCTCCAGCAGCACATACGTTCCGAACACGTCCGTCTGGATGAACTGCCCGGGTGCCTCCAGGGAGCGATCGACGTGTGACTCCGCGGCGAAGTTGACGATGGCATCGACGTCGCGGACGAGCTCCGCGACCAGGGTACCGTCACAGATGTCGCCCTCCACGAAGCGGTAGTTCGCGCTCTGCGCCACCGGGTCGAGGTTGCGGACGTTGCCGGCGTAGGTCAGCTTGTCGAGCACCACGACGCGATCCTCGGGGTGGTTGCTGATTGTCTGGCGCACGAACTCACTGCCGATGAACCCGGCGCCACCGGAGACAAGCAGTCTCATGCTGGGGAGCGGAGTTGACGGCGCATCAGATGTTCTCGATCCGCCAATCGAACCCGATGCGTGGGTCGTTCCAGGCGATGCGTCCCTCATCCGGTTGGGCGGGGTTGTACGGCTCGGTCACGTAATACACGAGGTGCACGTTCTCCAGGCCCAGGCACTGGTAGCCGTGGGCGACGAGCGGGGGGATGGCCACCATGCACGGGCTGTTCTCGCCGAGGATGAGCGTCTGGATGGTGCCGCACGTCGGCGAGTCCGCCCGCAGGTCGACGAGGACGACGCGAGCGTTCCCGACGACGATGTCCCAGTAGTCCCACTGTAGCTCGTGCCAGTGGAAGGCCTTGATCAGTTCCGGCGGGTTGCCACCGCGCGCGTACACTAGGCTGCGCGACATCTGCGCAAAGGGTCGCTCACCGATGAACGGCCGGCCGTCGTCGTCGAGGTCGCCGCGCTTGAGCTGCTCGATGAAGAAGCCGCGCTGGTCGGCGTGCTTGACGAAGGTCTTGACCTGCACGTCGTGGATCCGCCCCAAGCGCTCGGCCGCGGGCCGCGCCTCCATGCGACTCAGGGCGGTCTCGATCTCCGGGGTGGGCTGCATCCAGGCCATCAGCGCAGCTCGACCCGGCTGTGGTCGCCCACCATCAGCTTGTAGGCGCGCGGGCGCAGCGGGGACCGGCCGATCAGGCACTCCTTGCCGATCAGCGACGACTCGATCTTCCCCTCGACGTTCTCGATCACGCTGTTCTCGAGCACGATGCTGTGCTCCAGCTCGGCGTTGCGCACGGTGCAACCGTAGTAGATGGACGTGTACGGACCGATGTACGCATCGTCGATGACTGTGTTCTCGCCGATGATCGCCGGGCCACGCACCGTGCAATTGGTGAGCTGCGCCCCGCGCTCGACGATCACCTTGCCGTGCATGCGGACGCCCTCACCGATCGTCCCCTCCATGCGCGGCGCAAGATCATCGAGAACGATGCGGTTGGCCTCGAGCATGTCCTCGAGACGGCCGGTGTCCTTCCAGGTGGCCACCAGCGCCTGGTGCGGCTCGACGATGAGGTGTGGATCGACTCGCCGCCCGGTGTCGATCATCCTCTGGATGGCGTCGGTGATCTCCAACTCGCCACGCGCAGAGTAGTCGATGGCGTCGATGGCCTCGAAGACGGTGTGGTTGAAGAGGTACACACCGACCAGCGCGAGGTCGCTGGTGGGTTTTGCCGGCTTCTCCACCAAGCGCACCACCTTGCCCTCGATCAACTCGGCGACGCCGAAATGTTGGGGTTCCGGAACGCGGGCGAGAAGGATGAGCGCGTCCGGCTGGGTCTCGGTGAAACCCTCGACGATCGGTACGATCCCATGGCGGATGAGATTGTCGCCGAGATACATCACGAACGGCTCGCCGGCGAGGAACTCTCGTGCGCACAGCACAGCGTGAGCGAGCCCGCGGGGTGCGTCCTGGGCGATGTAGGTGACGCGTGCGCCGAACCGTGATCCGTCGCCGACCGCAGCCTCGACCTCTGCGCCGGTGTCGCCGGTGATGATGCCGATCTCGTCGATGCCCGCTGCAACGATGGCCTCAACGGCGTAGAAAAGTATCGGCTTGTTGGCGATCGGCACCAGTTGCTTTGCCGATGTGTGCGTGATCGGTCGCAGCCGGGTGCCCTTGCCTCCGCTCAGGATCAGACCCTTCACTTGCGCAATGGTACACGTCATCATCGAGATGGCGGCTACCATGTAGGCACGTCCGTCACCCTCTTCCGATGGAGATCCAGCATGTCATCCGCGAAGCGTTCGCACCTGGCCGGGTGGCTGACCGGAAAGGGCATCGAGCTGGGTGCTCTCCATCAGCCGCTGGCTGTTCCGCCAGGTGTGGAGGTGGAATACGTCGACCGTCTCAGCGTTGCCGATCTGCGTCGTCAGTATCCCGAGCTTGCAGCGCTCGACCTGGTGCCGGTGGCGCATATCGGCAGCGCTGAGAATCTCGCCGACGTCACCGACTCGTCGATGGACTTCGTGGTCGCATGTCACGTGCTCGAGCACATCGAGGATCCCACGCGCGCATTGCGCGAGATCCATCGCGTGCTGCGTGACGGCGGCATCTTCTTCTGCGCGCTTCCCGAGCCGCGTGTCACTTTCGACAGGGAGCGTCAGCCGACCACCATGGAGCACCTGGTGCGCGACCACGCCGACGGCTCCACCTCGCGTCGTGAGCACTTCGTCGACTGGGTGGAGAACGTGGAACGCCATCAGCCGTGGTGGGCGACGGACCGTCCTGATCCAGAGGAACGGGTGCAGCTCCTCCTCGAGATGGACTACAGCATCCACTTTCACGTGTGGCGCCCGGACACGTTCGTCGACTACCTGGGTGCAGTGCGTCGCCGCGACGGCATCGAGTTCGAGCTTCTCGACTTCGCCGGATGCGAGCCGGGTGTCGACGATGAGTTCATCTTCATCCTGCGCAAAGGCGTCGCGCCCGTTCCGGTCACGGCGCCGTCGCTGACTAGGCCCTGGACGGGTTCCGCGCCGGCCAGCGGAGCGGTCCCGGCAGCACATCCACAGGGCGCGCGCCAGGCGGTCCGTGAGGCAGTTCGGGCAGGGCGCGTCGCGGCCGCGTCGGTCCGCGCTGCGGGGCAGCGCCGTCTTCAGCGAGCGCGATCCGGACACTGAGGGCAAACGCGGTGGAACACGGACGACTGCAACGGTGACCACCGAAGACTCGCCCGCGCCAGGTCAGCGCGTCGTCCGCGGTGCCACGGTGCCCGCCTCGCCTGAGGTATCGATCGTCGTCCTGGTCACTGAGAGCACAGAGCGTGTGCAACGGTGCCTGGACTCCATCGTTGCGCACGTCGCCGGAGGTCCGGTCGCCGAGGTGATCGTACTGGCCAATGGCACTCCGTCAAGCGCCCTGCAACCTCTGGCCGCGCGCGACGACATCGTTCTGGTTCGCTCCGCCGTGAACCACGGATTCGGTGGCGGTTGCAACTGGGCGGCGCGGTTCGCCCGCGCGGACCGATTGGTGTTCCTCAACGACGACGCCACCGTCACCGCCGGATGGCTGACCATGCTCAATGACGCCATGACAGACGATCCGCGGATCGGCGTTGCCGGCAGCCGCGTGCTGTTCGGCGATGGTCTTCTCCAGGAGGCCGGCGACGTGATCTGGCGCGACGGCAGCACCTCGCACCTCGGCCGCGGACTCGCGGGAGACGATGCGGAGCTCATGAGCAGGCGCGACGTGGACTACGTGTCCTTCTGCTCGGCGATGGTGCGCCGGCAGGCGTGGGAGGACGTGGACGGCTTCGACGAGCGCTACTTTCCTGCGTACTACGAGGATGTTGACCTGTGCATGGCGGCGCGCGCCAAGGGATGGCGGGTGGTGTGCGAACCCGCGTCTGTGGTGATCCACGAGGAAGGTGGCAGCACACCGGTGCCGCTGCGTCACTTCCTGAGCCATCGCAACCAGGCCATCTTCGTCAACAAGTGGCAACACGAGCTCGCCCGGTTCGACGAGCGCCCGGCACGCGCCGGCACCCGTGCCGTGATGACGTTGGCGGCGCGCAGGATCTCGGCAACCGACGCCGCCACGCCGCCCGCATCACCCCGCCGGCGCACGTCACGCGGTCGTGTGCAGGACTCTGCCGCGGAGGTCGATGCGCTCGCCGTCGAGTTGCGCCATCAAGCCGACGATGTGGCCCTCAAGGAGGAGTACATCGCGTTTCTCGGCAATGAGCTGGCCGGTTACGGTGCCGCCGATGTCGCGCGGCGGTGCTACCGCGCGCTGCGCGGCGAGCTGGGTCGCCAGGTGCGGCGCCATCCTCGTCTTCTCAACGTGGTTGAAGCGCTGAGGACACGAATCCGGGAACGCACCTCACAATGAGGCCATTGCCCCAGTCCTGGACACGCGATGATCTCTGATCCGACCCTGCCCGAGCGCCCCGTCGCGGCGCGCACCGTCAGCCCGCGCGCTTCCGCGTTCCGCAGCAACCTCAACCTGACGCGCGAGCTGGCTGTGACCACCTTCAAGCTGAAGTACACCGGCTCCGTGTTGGGCTACGCGTGGTCGCTGGTGAAACCGCTGCTGATCTTCGGGATGACCTACCTGGTCTTCGCGGTCTTCCTGCTGCGAGGCAGGACCAAGCCAGGCGAGAACTTCGCCGTCGAACTGCTGCTCGGCATCGTGGTCTGGACCTTCTTCGCCGACGCCACGGTGTCCGCGGTGGGTGCGATCGTCGGCAACGCGCACATCGTGCGCAAGGCGTACTTTCCGCGCTGGATCCCAGTCGTCGCCTCGACCCTGAGCGCCACCATGACCCTGGGGGTGAACCTCGCGTTGATGCTGGCCATCGGGCTGCCGCTGGGATGGTTCCACATCGGCTGGTCGACGCTGCTGCTCCCCCTGCTGTTTGTCGAGCTCTACGTGCTCGTCGCGGGGATCGGCCTGCTCATGTCCGCGCTCTTCGTCTTCTACCGAGACCTGGGGCACGTCTGGGAGATCACACTGCAACTCCTCTTCTACGCGAGCGCGATCGTGTTCCCCTTCTCGCTCATCCCCGAGCGGTTTCGTCAGCTGATCGCCTTCAACCCGCTGGCCCAGCTGATCGAGGACATGCGTCGAGCCCTGGTGACGTCGGTGATCCCGTGGTCGTCCGACATCCTCGGCGGCCTGCTCATCGTTCCATTGGTGGCGGTGTGCATCCTCTTCGCCGTGGGCCTGCTGGTGTTCCACCGGCTCACCCCGAGGTTCGGGGAAGCGCTGTGAGCGAACCGGCGGTCAGAGTCACCAACGTCAGCAAGCATTTCCGCGTCCCGCTGGATCGGAGCTCGACGTTGAAGTACCGTGTCACCCACCTGCGCAGCGCCTCGCGCTACCGTGACCTGCTGGCGGTGAACGACGTCAGCTTCAACGTCGGCGCCGGCGAGTTCCTCGGCATCACCGGGCCGAACGGCTGCGGCAAGAGCACCCTGTTGAAGATTCTCTCGCGGATCTACTCACCGGATTCAGGGCGGGTGCGCCTCGCTGGTCGGGTGGCGCCGTTCCTGGAGCTCGGCGTCGGCTTCAACCCCGAGCTGTCGGCGCGCGAGAACATCTTCCTCGGCGGAGCCGTGCTGGGGATGACACGGAAGGAGCTCGCCACTCGCGTCGACAGCATCCTCGAGTTCGCTGAGCTCGAGGAGTTCGCCGACCAGAAGGTGAAGAACTTCTCGTCGGGCATGGCCGTGCGCTTGGCGTTCACTGTCGCCATCCAAGCCGATGCCGACGTCCTGCTGATGGACGAGGTGCTCGCCGTCGGTGACGCGCGCTTCCAGGAGAAGTGTTTCGACGTGTTTTCCGACTACAAGCGGCACGGCCGGACCATCATCCTGGTCAGCCACGACCTGTCGGCGTTGAACCTCTATTGCGACCGCGTCCTGCTGCTCCAGAAAGGCCATCTGGTCGCCGACGGCCCGGCGGCCGACGTCACCGCCCAGTACCGCCGCATCGTCGGTGCGATGTCAGAGGCCGACGATCATGAACACGATCCCGATGATGCCATGGTCGCAGAGAATCGCTGGGGTACACGCGAGGTGGAGATCACCGCGGTGCGGCTCCTCGACGACAACGGCAACCAGCACACATCGTTCGCCACCGGTGGCGGCCTCACCGTGGCCATCGACTACGCGGTGCACTCCGACGTCGACGATTTTGTCGTCGGCCTCGCTTTCAAGCGCAGCGACGGCATCAACATCTCGGGGCCGAACACCCGGACCGCCGACAGCCACGTCAGGGCGTCGGGACCGGGCACGCGCGGCACCATCAGCTACGCGATCCCCCACCTCGGCCTGCTCGGCGCCAAATACGACATCACCGCCGCCATCTACGACGGCTTCCTCAACCACGCGTATGACCACATCGAGGACGTGATGAGCTTCCGCGTCGTCGACGAGAAGGGCCGGCTCGGCATGGTGGATCTCGACGGCACCTGGGAGCAGACGGTCGACGGCCAGAGCCGAGCCTACGGCCGGGCAGGCTAGCGTCAACCGATGATGCCGGCTGGGTGAGCGACCGGATGCCGCATCCTCCGCAGCGCAGCGACGACCAGACCACCGCAATCGCTCCGGAAGGCGCCGTCGCGGGACAGTCCACGGGCAGGGATGCGTGGCGGCCCCGACCTCTGGACGTGGGCCTGGTCGTCCTCGGCGCACTCACGGCCGCGGTTTACGGCCTGTTCTTTCTCCGCGTGTACCCTCTGCTCGGGCACGTTGGCTCCGCCGCCGAACAGATCCCTGCTCTCGCGCCTGGGAAGGGAGCGGCGCTTGGCCTGGCCGTCGGTTGGGTGCTGCTGTTCGTGTTCTACGTGGCCGCGTACCGACTCTGCCGTCGTGGTGGTGGCCCGCGAACGGCGGCGGTGATCGTTGGCGGCTCCATCGTCTTCGGGTTGCTGCTGTTGTTCACATATCCGTTCTCCTCCACGGATCTCTTCGACTATGTCGCGCGGTCGCACTTCGTCGTGGACGTCGGCGGCAACCCGTTCGTCACCCCCCCTGGCGCCGTGGCCGATTTCCCCTACATGCGGTATGTGACGTCCGTTGGTACCGCCTCGCCATACGGTCCCCTCTGGCAGAATCCCGCCGACCTCATCGCGCGACTCGTCGGCAGCGGGCTTGTCCGCAACTTGGTGGCCCTCAAGCTCCTCGTGCTCGCCTGCTTCTGGTGCGGCGCCCCGCTGATCTACCGGTCCCTCCGACGATGGCGGCCCGAGCACGCACTACCCGGCACGCTCCTGTACGCCTGGAACCCCGCCGCCCTGATCGAATTCGGTGCCAATGGACACAACGACGCGATGCAGGTGCTGTGCCTGGTGCTTGCCGCCTCCTTCCTCGTCGCCAGGCAGCCCGCCGCCGGGACCCTCGCGGTGGTCGCCGCCGCGCTGGTGAAGTTCTCCCCGCTTCTGCTGCTGCCTCTTTTCTTCATCGCCATGTGGAAGTTGCCGGTGGACGGGCGTCGGCGACTCCAACAGTGGGCCGGGTTCATCGCCGGCGCGATGGCCCTCACCGTGCTTCTCTACCTTCCTTTCGGACTCGGCACGATCCGCACCAACCTCGCCTTGGTGGCCAGCCACGGTGACCTTCGCGCCAACTCCCTGATATGGGCGCTGGCCGACCCGCTCGCCACCGTCACCGGGTGGTCGGCGGACCGCGCCGCGCAGCGCCTCTCGCTGGCGGCGTACGGCATCGTGGTCGCCGTCCTGCTGTATCACTGCGTCCGCCTCGTGCGGAGTCGCGCCCGCGAGGATCTCGGAGCCGAGGTACTCAGGCGAAGCTTCCTGGTTCTGTTGACGCTCGTGGCGCTCGCACTGTCATGGTTCTGGCCCTGGTACGTGCTCTGGCTCCTTGCACTGGCGCCGTTCGTCCGGCGTGTCGGCGCCCCGATGATCATTGCTTTCACAGCCGGCGCGTTTGCCGTCAACTGGACCACCGCGTACTACGGTCTCTTCCTTTCAGGCGGGTTCCCGTACGTGATGATGTCGGTGGTGTTTGGACCGCTCTTCTTCACGGCGGTCGCGCTGGCGGCTATGCGCCTCAGGGCCGGCGGCGGCGGGCTCGCCGCCGTTACCCGGCACTGAGGTTGGCGGGGCCATACCAGCGCCCCGCATACCACGCTTCCCACAGCGTCTCAGACGGGCCCTGCCAGAACACCAACTGTTGCGAGCCGTTCGGCAAGACGGTTGCGCTGGGCCCTGAGCTCAGCGGCCCCAGTCCGCCGAACGCCCACGATGTCCAGTTGGCTGGTCCGTTCCAGCGCCCACCGGCCCACCACGCCTCCAACAGGGCACCCCCGGGTGCCGACCAGAAAACCAACTGCGACGTGCCATCAGGGGTGACCGTCACGCTCGGAGCGGAGCCGAGTGTAGCGGCGCTCCCCAGGGCAGCGGCCGCGATGTCCGCTGGACCGTTCCACCGCCCCGCTGCCCACCAGGCCTCGTACAGGTGCCCGGCGGGCCCCGCCCAGTAGACAAGCTGTGACGAGCCGTCGCGTGTGACGACAACGCTGGGCGCGGAGTTCATGAGACCGCTGCCACCGAACGCTCCTGCCGTCAGGTCGGCTGGTCCGTTCCACCGCCCTCCTGCCCACCAGGCCTCATAGAGGTGGGCGCCTGGACCCTTCCAGAACACGGCCTGGGTGGACCCGTCGGGGGTCATGGCGACGCTCGGCGACGACGCCAGCACCCCCGACGGTCCCAGCGCGGCCGCAGTCAGGTCGACGGGGCCGTTCCAGCGGGCGGTGGCCCACCACGCCTCGAAGAGATGCCCGCCGGTGCCGGCCCAGAACACGGTTTGGGTGTTCCCGTCGGGAGTCACGGCCACGTTCGGAGCAGACGCCAGCGTCGCGCTCGGCCCGAGCACGCTGGTGAGGTCGAGCGGTCCGTGCCAGTACCCGCCCGAGTACCACCCCTCGAAGAGATGGTTGGCGAATCCCTTCCAGAACACGAGCTGCTGCGAGCCGTCGGGAAGGACCGTGACGCTCGGGGCGCCGACTCCCTTGGGCTTGAACGCGGGGTACTTCGTGACCGTGAACTTGGCCGAGATCTCGTTCCACAGGTCGGAGCTGCCGCTATCGTACCCGAGTGCCCAGATGGCGATGCCGCGCAGTGCACGGCTGTTGACCAGGTCGTATTTGATCCCCAGCGACTGGCCGTTGTCGTAGTACAGCTCGCGGTACGAGCCGTAGTTGCCGCCGCAGGGGTCACCGGTAGCGGGGCTGTACCAGGAGGCCCACGGCTCCTGGTACGTCGCGTCCCAGTGCTGCTGAAGTTGCTGCGCGCAACTGAAATCGCCCAGCGCTCCGGCGTACGTGTCCGCGCTGCTGCCTGAGGTGGTGGGGTCCTGGCCGGAGCCGGTGAGCGCGCTGACACTCCACTTGTAGCCGTAGTACGGCACACCGAGGAGAAGCTCGTTTGCGGGTACGCCGTACTTGGTCATGTAGTCGCCGACCGCCTGGGTCACGTTGTACCAGCAGCCGCCCATCGGGGCCGTGGGCCCCGAATGGCCGGCAACGCAGGGCGCGAAGCCATAGCCCATGAGGTCGAGCGCATCGACGTGGTGCCACAGCGCGGCGAGGTCGTACATGGTGCCCCCCTGCCCCGCGCTCGCGTACGTGTCGACCGTCAGGTACGAGCGCCCCGCGGCGCGGCCGCTAAGCGCCGTCTGCAATTCCGAGATGAACGTCGTGAAGTTGGCCGCCAGGCTGGAGCTGACGCCCTCGTAATCGATGTTGACCCCATCCGCCGGTCGGTTGACCACCTGGTTGATGATCCCGTTGATCAACGTCTGCCGCGCCGGCTCCGATCCTGTGGACCCGGCGATCGTGGTGTCGTTGAACGCCTTCACGGTGAGCACCACGCGGTCGCCGGCGCTGTGTGCGGCGTTGATGAGGTTGGTGCTCTGGCTGCTCCACCATGTCGAGTAACCCGAGTCGCCGGTCACAAGTGTCCCGTCGGTGTTGACGTTGACACCGAAGTACGCGACCGTCGACAGGAGGTTCATGCGCAGGTCAGACGTCCACGCCCCGGAAGCAACCTCGCCTTGCTGCACGAACCCCAGGACCTCAGGGTCCGGCGGGCTGCTGCCGGCGCCGGCCGCGCCCCCCGCAGCGGAAAGCGACTGAGGCGAGGGCCGCACCAACGGGTGCTTCGGATGCATGAGCGAGCTCGCCCTGGCCCCGGGAGTGAGGCCGGGCCGCGGCGCGCCTGTCGTGTCGTCGAACGGCGCATGCGGAGGGGAGATCGCCGCACCCGGAGTGGCCGCAGCCGCCGGCGCCGAGACTGCCAGGCCCGAGGTCAGGATCACCAGCGCTAGGCCAGCCACGCCGAAACGCACCGCTCGTCTTGCCTTCATGACGATTGTCCTACCCCGCGCTGAAATCCACGGGGCCGTGCCAGGCGCCGCCCGCATACCAACTTTCCCAGAGCGTTTGCCGTGGGCCCTGCCAGAAGACGAGCTGCGAGGAGCCGTCCGGGGTGACCGTCGCACTCGGGGACGACGTCAACGTGCCCTTGCCGCCGAACGAGCTCGATGTCAAATCCAGAGGCCCATTCCACGATCCTGCATACCACGACTCGAGCAGGTCGCCCCACGGGCTTCTGTAGAAAACCAGTTGAGTGGAGCCGTCCGGGGTGACGACGACGCTCGGCGTCGAACTGATGAGCCCGAGGTTGGCGAATTCCACGGGACCGTGCCAGCTGCCTGAGAACCACACCTCGGTGAGGCGGTTGTCGACCCCCGGCCAGAACACCAGCTGCTGGCTGCCGTCGGGCGTGATGGTCGCGCTCGGGGACGACGCCAGCGTTCCCAGGGTGGAGAAGTCGGCCGGGCCGTTCCATCTCCCCGTGTACCACGCCTCCCAGAGATGGCCGTCGATCCCGCGCCAGAACACGAGCTGCTCCCCGTCAGCTGTCGGCACGACGCTCGGCGACGACGCGAGCAACCCGGCGCCGCCCCATGCGGCGGTCAGGTCGACGGGACCGTTCCATGACCCGGCGTACCAGGCCTCGAGCAGGTGACGGTTCGGGCCCTGCCAGAAGACGAGCTGCGTGCTTCCGTCCCTGGTGACGGCAACGCTGGGCGCCGAGGTCAGATGGCCGAGCTGCGGGAAGGTGATCGGACCGTTCCAGTTGCCGGTGTACCACGCCTCGTGCAGCAGGCCGTCGGAACCGCTCCAGAAGACCAGCTGCGTGGAGCCGTCCGGCGTCACCGCCACCTGGGGCGCGCCCACGCCGTGCGGATGGAAGGGCGCCGGCGGCGCTGGCGGAGGCGTCGCCGGCGCGGTGACACACGCGTTCTGAGCATTGCTCCAGAGCTTCTGAACCGTGTACGCGACGGCGTCATGGCCGACTACGCTGGCATTGATGCCATTGCATATGTCGCCGTTCTCACCGTTGTTGACGTCGTACCAGGCCAGCGGAGAGCCGACAGCCCCTGTGGCCAGCCCAACCTCGGGGTCGGTGATGACCTCCGCGAACTCATGTGACGAGACCGACATGACGTTCTGGAATTCGGTGCCGCCGCCGCAGCCGGTGGCCATCCCACCGGTGGTGAAGTCCGGAAGGACGCTGTAATACGCCTCCGGGGCCGAGGTCGTGCCATGGTATGCGCAGAAGTCGACGCCGCTCTTTTCCGTCCCGCTGGAAACATGCAGGGTGATGTGCACGCTGATCGGGAAGTAGGTTGCGTAGAGCGTCGTCAGTTTGCCGGCGCCGTCGCGGGCGGGCGCTGGGAGGGTATGAGCCGCGATCTGCACCTTGAGTTCAGCCTGGATCTGAGTGTCGTCGATGGTGTGGGTGGTGTTCCCTGGCGCAAATGGGTTGTTGGGTTGCGAGGGTGCGATGATGTTCTGCGAGTCGAAGCCGCCGCGAGTGATCGTCTGGTTGGTGCCGGAGGTCCCCTGGGGGCTGCCCGTGGTGTTGTACTCGGACATCGAGTCCACGTAGGACGAGCTTGCGATTGCGCCGTAGAACGTGCCGACGCTCGGCGAGGTGGCGACGTCCTGCACCTCGGACTCGTACTTCACCGTGGTGGATGGTTGCCCGTAGAGAACCTGCACCACGCGGATTGTCGAAACCACGCTGCCTCCGTAGTAGGAGAGATGTGCTCTCGGCGGCGCCACCGGTGCCGCCGCAGCCGCCGGTTTTGTGGCGCCGCGCCCGGTGCCGAAGACGGGCATGACCCCCCGGTGCAGGTGACCCTTGGTTGGAGAAACACCTGGTGCCGCGCTCGTCTTCATTGGCGGCGCAGCATGAACACCACCCGACGGCGCCACGGCGGCGCTGAGCCCGGAAGCCAGCAAGCCGGCCGCGGCGGCGATTCCCAGCGTCCTGAACCCAGCCATGCAACCTCCAGAGCAGCGATCCCGCCCGCGCCGATGCGGCATCATGCACCGCTCCGCCACGGTCAGGGTACCCCCTGCCGGCGCGCGTGGGTGTTCCTGCCACCGCACCGTCACGATCCTTCGGCGCCATTCCCGAGCGGTTGACAGAGGTCCGATTCGATGTTCCACTGGCGCGCTGTACGAGGAAGCCAACGGCTGTGATCCCTTCGCGCCTCCGACCGCTGGCAACAGCGCCGGCACTGCTGCTCATCGCCGTGGCGATCACGTTCGCCGTTCTGTGGCGCGGTGTGCTCTTCGGCCACCAGGGACTCATCGGCGGAGACATCCTCAACAACATCCCGCCGTGGACCGCCGGGACGCCCCCGATGCACGCCCGCAACGACCTCGTCAGTGACCCGGTGACGCAGTTCGTCCCGTGGCTCACCTCGGTGCGCCAGCAATGGTTGGCCGGTCACATTCCGCTCTGGAACCCCGATGCGTTCGCGGGCGCGCCGCTGCTCGCCAACGACCAATCCGCGGTGTTCTCGCCGTTCACGCTGGTGGCGCTGCCGTTCGCACCGGCGCGCGGGTACAGCCTGGCGATGCTGTTCAAGCTGGTCGTTGCCGGTGTCGGCATGGGCGTGTTCCTGCGCCAGCTGCGTGTCGGCTACACCGCCGCGATCGTCGCCGGCATCGCCTATGCGAGCAGCTCGTTCATGGTCGACTGGCTCGGCCACCCGCAGTCGGCGGTGGCCGCCATCTTCCCGTGGGCATTCGCCAGCGTCGAGCTCTGGTTGCAGACGCGGCGCCGTCTCGCCCTGCTCGGCCTCGCCGCCGCGGTCGCGCTCCAGTTCCTCGCCGGGCATGCTGAGACGACACTCCATCTCGGACTCATGCTCGCCTTCTATGTCGCTGTCCGCGCGCTGGTGCTGGAGCGCTGGCGGTGGCAGGCGATTGCCGGTGTGGCGGCCGCCGCGGCCCTTGGCACAGCGCTCGCCGGCGTGCAGCTCGTCCCCTTCCTGACCGAGCTGGGCAACTCCACGCTGGTCAGCGACCGCAGCGCCACCGGGGTGGGTTTCGGCCACCTTCTGGCGGGCGAGCTGATCAGCTGGATCCTGCCCAATGGGCTGGGCAACCCGGGCATCGACAACCTGCCCGGCCCGGCGCCCAACTACCTCGAGGCCACGGGGTTCATCGGAGTGGGCGCGCTCGTGCTCGGCGGTCTGGGCATCGTTCATTCCCTGAAGACGCGGCGTTCGGTCGGGTTCGCCCTCGGCATTTCCGTCGTGCTCGCCGCCGGCGTCGTATACGGGCCGCTGTCGCAGGTGGCGGGACGGCTGCCCCTGCTGTCGTCGAGCAGCAACGCGCGGATGATCGTGGTGATCTGCTTCGGCATGGCGGCGTTCGCAGGTCTCGGCGTCGAGGCGGTGCTCAGAATGCGTCCCCGCTGGTCCGCCGGGCGCGCCGCCAGCGCCGGATGGGCACTGCTCGGCGTCGGCGCCACCGCGCTCGTCGGCGTCGTGGTCCTGGGCCTGATGCTCGCCGCCCAGGGCAAGGCCGTCGACGGCCTCCTCCCGCAGTGGCACGGGAACGTCGGGTTCTGGGTGCTCGAGGCCGGGCTCAGCCTCCTGGCCGCGCTGTGCTTCCTTGCCGCGGCCGCGTTGGGGAGGGGAGGCAGCGGTGCGGCGGCCGGCCTGGCGTGCCTGGTCCTGGCTGAGGGAGCCATCTTCGCTGGCCCGCTCCAGCCCCGCGTGCCCCTGGCCAACGACCCGCCGCCGAGCGCGACCATGACCTGGCTGCAGGAGCACCGCGCCGACGGGGCGGTGGCCGGGCGGGCGCTCGCGATGATCCCCAACCTGGCCACCGAGTACGGCGTGCGTGACGTGCGCGGGGTGGACGTGACCATCGATCCAAGGGTTCGCCTCTACTGGAGCCACGCCGACCCCGGCTACGACGACCGCACCTTCTACACCCAGCTCGACCGTCCCGGCCCCGCCTGGCTCGCCGCCGCCGGGGTGCGCTACTACGTATCCGCGCCTGCCGACGTCCCGGCAGGCGCCACGCCGGTGATCCAGAACCCCGGCTTCACGCTGAGCTCGGTGGCCGGCACCAGGCCGTTCGCCTTCTCGGCCGCGGCGGTTGTCGCCGCCGCCGGGGCGGACGACGCCGTCTCCAAGCTTGCCGCAGACCCGCTCGGACCGGTGGTTGTCGAGTCGGCGGGTGTCGGCCAGCCAGCCGCTCACGCTGACGTCTCGCTGACCCGGCAGGACGCCGGAGCGGTCGATCTCGACGTCAGTGCGACCGCGCCCGCGACCGTGGTGGTCCTTCAGTCGTACACGCCTGACTGGAAGGCGCAGGTCGACGGCGCCGCCACGCCCGTCCGCGCGGCCGACGTGCTCTTCCAGAGCTTCACCGTGCCGGCCGGCCACCACCTCGTGACGCTGCGCTACCAGCCGGCCAGCGTCACGTTCGGGCTGATCGCCAGCGCTTTGGGAATCGTTGGCCTGGCCGCGCTTTTCGCTGTTCCCTTCGCGCTCGCGCGCCGGCGCACGCCGCGCCGAGGCGCCGGCTCCGGCTCCGGTTGACGTCTGGTACCGTCGCGCGCATGAGCCCCCAGCCCGCGGCCGTTCGCGACGAAAGCCCCTTCCTGTCGGTGCTCATCCCCGCGCTCAACGAAGAGGCGACTATCGACGCCGTGGTCGAAGCGGTGCTCGCCGTGCCGGTGTCACTCGAGGTCATCCTCATCGATGACGGTTCCACGGACGGGACCTGGGGGCGCATGCAGCGCTGGGCACGGCACGACCGCGTCGCAGCGCTCCGTCACGGCGAGCAACGCGGCAAGGGTGCCGCCATCCGCACTGCGCTGACCCGCGCGTGCGGCTCCGTCATCCTGGTGCAGGACGCCGACATGGAGTACGACATCAACGACTACCCGCGCCTGCTCGATCCCATCATCAAGGGTCGCGCCCAGGTGGTCTACGGCACGCGCGTGTTCGCCAGCCACACCGCGCACTCCTACTGGTACGTCATGGGCAACAAGGGGGTCACCACCGCGGCCAACCTGCTCTTCAACGTCTACCTGTCCGACATCGAGACGGCCTACAAAGTCTTTCCGCGCGAGGCGGCGCTGGCAATGAACCTCGAGGCCAAGGGCTTCGAGATCGACCCCGAGATCACTGCCAAGCTGCTGCGCATGGGGTACCGGATCCACGAGGTGCCGGTCGACTACGTCGCCCGCTCGCGGGAGGAGGGCAAGAAGATCAGGCCGTCGGACGGTGTGAAGGCTCTCGGCGTGCTGCTGCGCCACCGCTTCTGGAAACCCGGCCACATCGCCCCGATGATGGAAGTCCCGGGCCGCCATGCGCGCCCGGCCGACCAGCACGCGGCGACGGCCGAGAAGCATGTGGTGTCCCGCTCCTGACACTGGGGACGGGAGCGCTGGACGGTGTGGCCGGCTGGCGGCGCGCTGTGCTCACCGACCGCCTCGCGGTCCGCCTCCATTACCTCGGCCTGCCGGTGGCATTCGCGGGCCTGCTCTGGTACATGCGGCGCCAGTACTTCACCGAGGACGACTGGGAGTTCATCCACCGGTTGATCCCCGGTGTTGGCAAGCTCGGCCTCTTCGCGCCGCACAACGAGCACTGGTCGACGATCCCGCTGCTCATCGACAGGGCGCTGTTCGCCATGGTTGGGGTGCGCAGCTACATCCCCTACCTGGCGGTGCTGCTCGCTCTCCATGTCCTCGCCACGCACCTCCTCTGGCGCATCATGGTCCGCGCTGGGGCAGACTTCCTGGTGGCGACGGCGATCGCCGCCATCTTCCTGGTGCTCGGCAGCGGCGCCGAAAACATCGATTGGGCATTCCAGATCGGCTTCGTGGGAGCGCTGGCCGCTGGGCTGGGCATGATCCTGGCGGCGCAGGAGCGGAGCCGGCGCCGCCTGCTGGTGGCCTGGCTGCTCGGAGCGGTGAGCCTGATGTTCTCCGGGCTGGGACCGATCATGGTGTTTGCCGCAGGCGTCGGCGTGTTGCTGAAGTTCGGCTGGCGGTGGGCGCTTCTGACCGTCGTCGTCCCTGCCTTCGTGTACACCATCTGGTTGCTGACGGCAGGACGGCACCCCGGCTCTCCCGCGCTGCCGCACGGCGCGCTCCGCGACATCCCTGATTACATGTTCACCGGCATCACATCGGCGGCGGCCGGCATCTCCGGGCTTCGCTTCGTGGGCGCGCTGCTTCTGCTGCCCCTGGCGGGGTGGTGCGTCGTCGAGGCTCGTCGTTCGCCACGGGTGGCTGCCGTGGTGGGGCTGGCGGTGACGACGCTTCTCTTCTTCCTGGCCGTTGGCATCGGCCGCGTCGGTCTGGGAGTGGGGGAGTCACGGACCAGCCGCTACGTCTACATCAGCGCCGTGCTGCTTCTTCCCGCGGTGGCGGTGGCTGCGTCACGGGTTGGTCGGCGGCATGTGGTTGCCGCCGTGTTGATCGCGCTGGTGGGGGCGTGGGCCGGCGTCCACAACGTGCGCGCGCTGGTAAGTGCTGTGAACGGCGTCACCGGTGTGCGCGAGCACGCCCAGGCGCGCATCGTCGCCGCGTCACACCTCGTCCACAGCAGGCTGGCCATCTTCCCTGGACAACCCGAGCCGGTGACCGCTCCCGACCTGACCTGGACCGACCTGGTCTACCTGACCGACAGAAACGATCTCCCGGCCACGAGCCTGCTTCCACCGTCGGAGTTCGACACCGTGAGCGTCGCAGCCAACATCGAGCTGGCCCTGTCCCCGGTGCCCCTGCTCCCCGTCGGGCCTCTCCAGGTGCAGGCCACGCGGAATGCCGCGGTGAGCACCAGCACATCCGGCTGCGTCCAGGCTACCGGCAATGGGGGTGGCGGCCTATCGAGTGTCCAGCTCCTGTTCACCGGTCCGGCCTCCGTGTCCGTCCACGCCCCCGCGGGCTCGGTGATCACCGTCCATCTCTACCCTTCGCCATCGTCGCGCATCGAGTCGCCGCCGCATCAGGCTACCGTCGACGCCTCGCGCACCGTGTACCTTGTGCTCTCCCTGCCGGCAGCGCCGATCGTCGACCTTCCTCCAGGTGGCGCCATGCTCTGCGGCGCCGGTGCGTAGGCGTGGCCCGTCTGTCCGTCTCGGTCAGCGATCGATGGGGATGCGGTCGAGGCGCAGCTGGAGCGGGTTGAGGTCTCGGAGGTGGGGGCTCAGGTAGGGATCGTGGATGCCTCCGGCCACCCCCCAGCGGTCCCAGAAGATCTCGTAGTCCGCCACCGGGTCCAGCGCCTTGCCGCGCGAGCCACTCTCCGGGTGGATGAGCTCTGCGAATGGCGTGTACACGACCAGGTAGCCGGCCTTGTGGACACGCAGGCAGAAGTCGACGTCGTTGAATCCCACCTGGAGCGTCTCGTCGTATCCACCCACCTCGTCGAAGACCGACGTCTTCACCATCTGGCAGGCGCCGGTTACCGCGCTGACGTCGCGGATCACCCGCCCCATCCACCAGGCGTCCAGGTTGGCGGCGATGTACCCGCCGCGGACGTTGCCGATTCCGATGCCCTCGTGCTGGACACGCCCATCCGGGTACAGGAGCCGGCCCCCGGCCGCGCCCACCTCGGGACGCTGCACGTGCTCCAGCAATGCCTCGATCCAGTCTGGGGTGACTACAGTGACGTCGTTGTTGACGGTCAGCATGTACGGCGCATCGATGCTCTTGCGGGCGAGGTTGATGAGCCGCGAATAGTTGAAGTGCCCGGGCTTGCGCACCACCTGGTAGGGGACACTGCCAAGGTAGGCGAGCGTCTCTCGGTCGACACTGTCGTTGTCGATGATCGTGATCGACCGGTTCGTGTACGTCGACTTGCTCTCGATGCTCTCGATGCACGCACGCAGTAGCTCGACGCGGTCGCGTGTGGGGATGACGATGGCGACGTGGGGCGCATCGACGATGTCGAGCCTCACGTGGTATCTGCCAAGGTCCTCGGCCCGGGTCACGCGGCCGGCGAGGCCACGTCGCGACAACGCCTCCTCGACCGCTCGCTGACCGGCTTCGTAGGCGTACATCTTGGCGTCGCCGGCCAGCGCGACCGATCCCGGCACCTGGCGCCACGCATAAAGGATGTCGGGGACGTGGCCGACGTGACGGGCGGCCTCGGTGGCGCGGAGCACCAGGTCGTGGTCCTGGGCGCCGTCGAAACCAGGGCGAAAGCCGCCGACGCGGTCGACGAGGGCGCGGCGCAGCATCAGGAAGTGACAGACGTAGTTCACCGAGAGCAGGAGGTTGGGTGACCACCCGGGCTTGAAGAACGGTTTCCCGAAGCTTCCGTCGGGCAGCAGCATGTCCTCGTCGGAGTACATGACGTCCAGCTCCGGATCGGTCTGGAGCAACTCCACCATCCGATGGAGTGCATGCGGCCTGAGCAGGTCATCGTGGTCGAGCAGGGCAATGAACTCCCCTGCGGCAAGTTCAAGCGCGCTGGCCGACGCCGCCGCGATACCGCCGTTCTCGGACCGGCGCACCACCTTGATCCGCGAATCTGCTGCAGCGAACTGGTCGAGGATGTGGCGCACGTGCGGCGCCGTCGAGGCATCGTCCGCGACGCACAGCTCCCAGTTCTCGTACACCTGGCCGAGAACGGATTCGATGGCGGGACGAAGCCAGTCCTCGTCCGGGTTGAACGTCGGCATGATGATGCTGACCTGCGGCCGCTCCGTCCACAGGCGGTTCTCGTGGCGCATCCGATTGAGGTCTTCCCAATCCGGTTCGTGCCGCGCGCGCCATTTGTCGTACTGGTCCTGGATCGGCTCGACGTTGCCACGGTCGCGCTCGCGCATGGCCTTGCGTAGTCCGGCCGGCCCCTGTTCGCGGAGGACGATGGCGGCGCGCACGGCGCGGTGCAGCGAGTGCTGCCGGCGCGACCCAGGTGGCGCGATGAATTGGACCGCGTGCTGCACGGAATCGACGATTCGGCCGGCACCACTGTCCCGGAGGTTGCTTAGATCGGCCGTTGTGGCCATGAGCTGTCGTTGGTTGCTGCCGAGCTCTTTGGACAGCCGCTCATTCTCGGCACGCAACTTCTCGCTTTCAATGACCGCTGCCGGCCCACCGAGGTTTTCGATCTGGGTCAACTGGCTCAACACGACCTCGTTGCGCTGCTGCGCCTCGTCGCGCAGTCGCCACAACTCGCGTTCGTAGTCACGCACCAGGCGCGGCAGGGGATCGCGCGAGCGCCGGAAGCGCATCGCCCAGGGGGCGAGGAAGGTCACGTCGTAGGTGAGGTCCCGCTGAAACCCGAACCGGGCGAACAGCTCCGCCCAGTGCTCGGGGGGGTTGACGTTGACATGCGTCTCCTCCCGATAGTCGAGCGGCGTGGACGCGAAGATCACGTCGTCCGTATGGGCGCAGATGTTCTGCACCACACCTTCCGCATCGGCAGACGACATGTGCTCGATGACCTCGATGCAGCTGATCAGGTCGAAGCGGCGTCCGAAGGGCTCCAGCGCGGATCCGACGTGGCACCGGGGCCGCACGTCGGCGCGAACCTGGTCGATCGCGTACTGCGAGATGTCGATGCCGTACGCGTCGACGCCTCGATCGACCAGCGCCTCGACGAGGAAGCCCATCGCGCAGCCGACGTCGAGGCTCGAGGTGGGGGCGATGTCGCGCACGATGTGGTCGGCGACGTCGCCGAAGAACTTCAGCCAGTGATCGTTGCGCTCGTAGGCGATGCCGCAGTGGCTGGCGAAGTACGCCGCCCCATACGTCGGTTTGTTCGACTTCGCTGGCGCCGGCGTGGCCCCGGGCGCGGGGAGATGGCTCTCTGTCTGCGTCATCTGCTCTCAGGTGAGGCGCGCTGCATGTGGCATACGCGCGCCGCTCGTCGACAGTATGCCAACTCCCGGCCGAGCTGCGGCCCCTTCCGGCGGCTGGCGAGCGGCTCGGCCTTTCCACGCTGCGCGGATAGAATCGCTCGGCGATGCCGCCTCGTGGATCGGATCCCCTCTCGACTGGGCCCGGCGAACCGCTGGTGAGCCGAATCACCAGCGCGCTGCGTGTGGTGCCGGATTTCCCTCGCCCGGGCATCGTTTTTCGCGACATCACCACGGTGATCCGCGACCCGCAGCTGTTCGGTGAGGCCGTTGAGGCCCTCGCGGCTGCGTGTGCCGACACTGCCGTGGACGTGGTCGTGGGCATCGAGGCGCGCGGCTTCGTGCTCGGTGGCGCGCTCGCCTACGTGCTCGGGGCGGGGTTCGTGCCTGTTCGCAAGCAGGGCCGCCTGCCGGCCGCTGTGGAATCGGTCGCGTATTCGCTGGAATACGGCGAGGCGGTCCTGGAGATGCACATCGATGCCATCCAGCGCGGTCAGAAGGTGGTGATCGCCGATGATCTGCTCGCCACCGGGGGGACCGCTTCCGCCACCATCGACCTCGTGGAGAGGACCGGGGCCAGCGTTTCCCGCCTCCTCTTCCTCATCGAGCTGATTGGCCTCGGTGGCTCGGCTCAGCTGCACGCGCACCCGCACACCTCACTCATCACCCTCTGAGCGGAGATCACAATGACCACGATGACAAGCACCGAGCACGACGTCGCCGACCTCGCCCTGGCGGACGAGGGAGAGCGCCTCATCGAGTGGGCAGCCCTGGAGATGCCGGTTCTGCGCCTGATCCGCGAGCGGTTCGAGCGCGAGCAGCCGCTGGCTGGGCTGCGCCTCGGCGCTTGCTTGCACGTCACCAGCGAGACCGCCAATCTTGCCATCGCGCTCAAGGCAGGCGGCGGCGACGTGCGTCTGTGCGCCAGCAATCCTCTCTCCACCAATGACGCGGTGGCGGCTGCGCTGGTGGCCAAGCACGGCATTCCCACATTCGCGGTCAAGGGCGAGGACGCGACGCGCTACTTCTCGCACATCACCTCAGTTCTCGACAGCCGCCCCAACCTGACCATGGACGACGGCGCCGACCTGGTCGCCGAGCTGCACCGCAATCGTCCGGAGCTGCTCGCCGATGTGCGTGCCGGCACCGAGGAGACGACCACGGGCGTGATCCGCTTGCGCGCGATGGCCGCCGACGGTGCGCTGCGCTTCCCGATCATCGCGGTCAACGAGGCGCTCACCAAGCACATGTTCGACAACCGTTACGGGACTGGGCAATCCACGCTCGACGGCCTGATCAGGGCGACCAACATCCTGCTCGCCGGACGCACCATCGTGGTGTGCGGGTACGGCTGGTGCGGCCGCGGGCTGGCCAGCCGCGCGGACGGCATGGGTGCGCACGTCATCGTCACCGAGGTCGACCCCACTCGCGCGCTCGAGGCCACCATGGACGGCTTCGAGGTGACCACGCTGATCGACGCCGCACCGCGCGCCGACGTCGTCATCACCGTCACCGGTGACATCAACGTCGTTGACCGCCACCACGTTGAGAACTTCAAGGACGGCGCGATCATCGCCAACAGCGGCCACTTCAACGACGAGATCAACCTCGCCGCATTCGACGACCTCTCGACGTCCGTCACCAAGCCGCGCCCCTTCGTGGACAGCTACAAGATGAACGACGGCCGCAACCTGCACGTCCTTGCCGAGGGTCGCCTCCTCAACCTGGCCGCGGCCGAGGGCCATCCCGCGGCGGTGATGGACATGAGCTTCGCCAACCAGGCCTTGTGCGCCGAGCACGTCGCCCGCCATCACGCCGAGCTCGAGCCCCGCGTCTACGACGTCCCGGTGGAGATCGATCGCGAAGTGGCCCGCCTGAAACTGGAGGCGATGGGCGTCACCATCGATGTCCTGACGCCCCAGCAGGAGCGCTACCTCGCCTCCTGGGAGTCCGGCACCAGCTAACCCGGCGGCGATCGCTCAGGAAGGGCGCCCCGCCCTGCGCCTGTACGGACTGCCCGGCCAGCTGACCGGGTACCCTGCCCGGGATGACCCTCGAGACCCCGATCAATCCGTACGCGCCGTCGCTGACGACCCTTCCCAACGGTGCGACCCTGCTCAACGCGCCATCCGCGTCGCGCAACGTCGGTGTGTTCCTGATCGTTCGTGCCGGGTCGCGCGACGAGACCAGGGAGACGTCCGGCCTGGCCCATTACCTCGAGCACATGTTCTTCAAGGGCACGGCACGCCGGCCCACGACCCTGCAGATCTCGCGGGAGATCGATCGCCTTGGGGCCAACACCAACGCCTACACCGACACCGAGGAGGTGGCGTACTACGCCGAGGGCCCGGCCACAGCGCTCGACGAACTCACCGACATCATCACCGACATGCTCACTCGGCCCCTGTTCGCCGCCGAGGAGGTGGAGCGGGAGCGCAACGTGGTCCTGCAGGAGCTGTCGGCCCGGCTCTCCGACCCCGAGGGCTGGATCTGGGACCGGCTCGGCACGGTGACCTTCGGTGGCGACCAGCCGATGGCCTGGTCGGCGGCGGGGTTCCCGGCGGTGATCGAGAAGGCCTCGCGTGATCAGCTGCTCGACTACCACACCTCCTTCTACGCGCCGGAGTCCATGTGCCTGACCATCGCCGGCGGCGCCAGCCTCACCACCGATCGGGCCGCTGAGCTCCTCGCCGACGTCCCCACCGCCAAGCCGCGCCCGCGCGTCCCTGCGGTCTGGGGGCAGGGCGAGCGCTACACCTGCAACGTTCGCGCCGTCACCGACCAGGAGGAGCCGCAGATCAGGCTGGTCTTCGCGGTCCCGGGCATCCCCGCCACCGACTCCGACCGCACCGCGCTTTCCGTGATGACCCACATCCTCGGCGGCGGAATGTCGTCGCGCCTCTTCCACACGGTGCGTGAGCGCAACGGGCTCGCCTACAGCATCTTCTCCCACCACGAGGGCTTCGAGGACACCGGCGTCTTCGTGATCAGCACCGGGACGCGGCCCAAGGATGCCCGCAAGGCCACCGAGCTGTCGTTCGCCGAGTTCCGCGGGCTCGCCGATACCCCCGTCCCCGAGGACGAGCTCTCGGCCACCAAGTCGGCGATGATCGGCCGCCTGCTGCGCTCCACCGAGACCGCCATCAGCCTCGGGCGCTTCTTCGGGGGTCGCTGGCGTGCCGGCCTCCCCATGGAGGCACCGGACTCGCGGGCCGAGGCGATCAGCAAGGTGACCGCCGAGCAGGTGCAGGCCGCCGCCCAGCGCATCGCCGCCGGGATCAGCGAGGTGCGCCTCGCGTTCGTCGGCCCCGAGGACCAGGGCGCCGAGCTCCTCGAGGCGACGGGAGCCTAGGTCGCCGGGGCGGCCTCGTGCGCGCGCCACAGGCTCGGCTGAAGCACGGCGAGCACGGCGGCAGCAGCCAGGCCTCCCACAACGAGGCCGAGCTCGACACGCAGGAGCAGCGGGTGGACGGCGAAGACCACGGCGAAGAACACCGCCACCCCGGCCAGCCAGCCCCCCACCACGCCCCGATAGCTGGAGCGGGCGATGAGCCCCTGGCCGAGCGCCTGCGCCGCCATCAGTGCCGTGCAGCTGGCGGCGAGCAGGGCCAGGTCCTGGCGGCTGAGCGAGAAGTTGGGACCGAACACGAGCCGGAGCACCGTCGGTCCGAGGACGAACGCCCCGGCGATGGCGACGGCGCCGAGCACGGCCACGAACATGAGCAGGCGCAGCAGGGTGCGTTGGAACTCGACGAGCGCGGCCCGGCTGTGCAGCGCGGAGAGGCGGGGGAGGAGCGCCGCCGTGACCGCCTGGAAGAGGAATAGGGGGACGAACGCGAGCACCCGGCCGTTGAGGAACGTTCCGGCGGCGTGCTGCTCGGACGGCGACGCCAGCAGTTGCACCACCACCGTTCCACCGTTGAACATGAACTGTGTCGCCAGCGACGCCAGCAGAAGCGAGCCGAGCGCGGTGGTCACCTCGGCATTGCTGCTGTGCGTCCCGGACGCAAGCAGGCCACGTTCACGGGCCACGGCGGTGATCACCGCCGCGAATGAGCCGGCAACCAGGGCGAGGCCGTACGGTCCCGGACTGGCCACGTGGGCGATCGCCAGGGCGGCGCAGAACACCACCCGGTAGACGCCCTCGGCACCGAGGAGGATGCCGTAGGAGCGGAACCTGCTGTTGCCGCTCAGGGTGCCGCGGCCGATGTGCTCGGCGCAGTAGGCACTGAGCCCGAGCAGCAGCGCGACCATCAGCACTCCGTCCCCGCCGAGGAGGTGGCTGTCGATGGGGCCGAAGCCGGCCAGCGCTCCGACGACGAGAACCACCAGGAAGGCCACGCCGATGAGCACGACCCGCCGCACCACCGGGCCGCCGCCGTCGCCGCGCGCCCGGCGCGCCGAGATCGCCCGGGCCAGCTCCTGCTCGAGCGGCAGGAAGATGCCGGGTGCGACCACGAACAGGAGTGCCCAGAAGCCGGCAAACGCCGAGTAGCGCAAAGCGGTGAGCGCGTGTCCGGCGATGGCCAGGAACCCGTAGGTGCACACCCCGGCGAGGAGCAGGCCGATGCCGACGGTAATCGCTCCGCGGGGCAGGGGGTTGCGGTCGGACAGGCGTCGCCACGCGGTCATGGGCAGGAATACGTGAACGTCTGGCTGATCCTGTGGTCGGTGGGTTTGATGATGTGCAGCGTCATGGCGCCGTTGACCTTCTGCGAGCCCTGGAGGCGCCAGGACTGGGTGAGCTGGAAGGCGCCTTCGTTCGAGGTGATCGGCAGCGACGTGTCCGCGGTGACCTGCCCGTCACTCTGCTCCCAGCGGTATACCAGGGTTCCCGTCCCACTGAGCGGGCCACGCGCGACGAACGTGAAGGTCGTGTTGCAGCCGGCGCTCGGCGGGCTGACCGCCAGGGTCGCGTCGCCGCCCACGACCAGTGGGGCGCTGGAACCGCCCGTGCCGCCACTCTTGCCGGCGAGCAGGAGCACAGCGGCCGCCGCGGCCGCGGCCACGACGAGGACCGCCAGGCCGCCAAGGAGGAGACCCCTGCGCCGGCGCGGCGGATCGGTGCGCCGGCGACGAGACGCGGAGC
>NZ_JAEKNS010000058.1:0-18365 GCF_016464765.1 Candidatus Aeolococcus gillhamiae
GCGGTGTGCTGCAGCACACCGCGGCGGGAGAGCGCATCGGCGTCACCGTCGGCGAGAAGGGCATCTGCTGGTGCCGGGTGAAGGTCCACGGCACGCCAGGGCATGGCTCGCGACCGCTGCACGCCGACAACGCGCTCGTCAAAGCCGCTGAGGTGGTCACCCGCCTCTCGGCGTACCCGACCGCGGCGCACATCACCGAGGCCTGGCGGCGGTGGGTCGCCGGCATGGGGTTCGAGCCGGCGATCGCCGAGGCTCTCGTCGACCCAGCCCGCATCTGGGAGGGGCTGGACCAATTGCCTCGCGGGCTCGCCGGGATGGCACACGCGCTCACCCACCTCACCGCCAGCCCCAACGTCATCCGTGGCGGTGAGAAGACGAACGTCATCCCTGGGAGAGTCGACATCGAGGTGGACATCCGCAAGGTGCCGGGGCAGACGGATGAGGACGTGCTCGAGTTCTTCGACACCGCGCTCGGTCCGCTGCGCAGCGCGGTCGAGATCGAGGTGATGCAGCGAGACGATCCGTCCGAGTCGCCGGTGGACACTCCGCTGTGGGACGCCATCAATCGCGCCGCCACGGCGGTGTACCCGGAAGCGCGCTGCATCCCCACGCTGACGCCCGGCGGGACCGACGCGCGCTTCTTTCGCGCCATGGGCGTGCCGGCGTACGGCATGGCCCTATACAGCCGAGCGATGTCGCTGCAGCAGTTCAGCGAGATGTTCCACGCCAACGATGAGCGCGTCGACCAGGAGTCGCTGCGTCTCACCGTCGAGCTGTACGGAGCCGTCGCCCGCGATCTGCTCAGCTGACCAGCTTGTCCTCGCCCTCGTCGTTGTCGATGCGCATCAATGAGACTCGCTTGCGCATCGTCAGCGTGCCCGCGTGCGGGGCCACGTACGAGCCCGACACCGGCGCCACGTCCGCGTAATCACGGCCCACCGCGACGGTCAGATAGGTCATGCCGATGCTGCAGCCGTGGGTGGGGTCGAGCGCCATCACCCGCGCATGGCCGGCCCCGTCCGGCACAAGGACCTCGACCCACGCATGCGAGCCGCCCGAACCGAGCAGCTGGCCGGAGACGTAGCGGGACGGCAGCCCCAGCCCGCGGGTGATGGCCAAGAGCACGTGGGCGAAGTCCTGGCAGACACCGGTGCGTTTGGCGAAGGCTTCAGTGGCGGTGGTGCGAACGGTGGTGACGTCGTGGGCGTACGTCATGAGCTGGTAGACACGATGGCAGGCGGCGAGCGCAAGCTCACTTCCCTGCAGGCGGGTGTCGCGCAGGTCGTTGATCAGGGCATCGAGGTCACCGTCGGCGGCGGTCAGGGGCGTGGTGTCGAGAAGCCGGCGGTCGTGGAGCAGGCTCCCCGCGGCGAGGTGCTGCTGGTCCGACCTGCGCTCCACCACGCTCGACGAGAGGAATGTCACCTGCTCGGCGACGTAGGGGACCTCGATGTCGACGACGTGGTTGCCGAAGGCATCCGGCGCGGCCCGCACCCGCTTGGCCGTGGCGTCGACCACCTCGACGCGACGCGAGACACGACGCTGGTCACCGTGGTGCTCGCGCGGTTGCACCACCAGCCGCTGACGGAGGCGATGAACGGGGCCGTCGTACTGGTACGTGATGCTCTGCTGGATGACGTAGGCGCTGCGCCGCACACGGGTCCAGTCGATTGCCGACGTGTCGACACCGGTCAAGTCCACCGGGTCGTCGAAGCTGTCGAACTCGTCGCCGAGCGGCAGCTTCACGATTCATCCTCGAAAACGCCGCGCACCGGCGGATCGGCGCTCGACCACGGTGTGGCGCCGGCGGGTTCCGCGGCCACCCGCATCGCCGCCAGCGGAGCACGTCCATAACTGGTCAGCATGGCTACGTCCGCCGCGTCACGGCCGCGACCCACCACCACCCGGCCGGTCCTGCGCTCGTTGTTGCGCGGATCGAAGGTGTACCAGCGGTCGCCGATGTACGCCTCCAGCCACGCGGCGAAGTCCATGGGCTCGGGGACGGGCATGACGTCGATGTCAGGAAGATAACCGAAGCAGTAGCGCGTGGGGACATTTAAGGAGCGCAGAAACGCAACCGCGAGGTGGGTGAAGTCGCGACAGACCCCGCGGCGCTGCACGTAGATGTGGGTGGCGCCCGTGCTCGTGTCACTGCTGCCCATCGCAAAGGTGATGTTGTTGTGCACCCAGTCCACAACGGCCCGGACGCGCTCCCAACCCTCAGGGATGGCACCGAACAGGGCCCAGGCTGTGTTGGAGAGACGGTCGGACTCGCAGTAACGGCTGGCCAGCGTGTAGTGCAGGACCTCGGCGGGAAGGTCTGCGACGGCGGTCAGGGCAGCGGAGGGGTCGTCCTCATCGACCCCGGCGTCCACCTCCACCTCGGCCTCGTAACGGATGTGCGTGCGCCCGGGGCGGAGCGTCAGGCGTCTGCAGACGTTTCCGTAGATGTCTGCATAGGTCTGCATCGGCACCGCGGGTTCGGTCTGCAGTTGAGGCCGCGTGATGGCGAGCACTGCGTCCGGGCGCGGCTCCACCTGGAGAACGAGTGTCACCGGCCAGCTGAGGTCGTGGACGAACTCACAGCCGACACGCACCTGACGGCGAGAGTCCTCCGGCACGCTGGCAGTCTACCGTCAGAGAGTAGTCTGCATCGACAATGGCGCAGATGCAGTCGCCTGCGACCCTTCCGGCCGGTGCCGACGAATGCGTGACGCCGGACGGGAACGCCCGCAGGCCCTACATCGAGCTGCTCGGCGCCGTGGTCCGTTCCCCCGGTGACCTCCCCAGGATCCGGAGCGGGGCCCAGCAGTGGTTCGCCGACCGCGACGTCACCTTCGGTGTCCCCGCCGACGGGACGGCTCCGATCTTTCCCTTCGACCCCATCCCGCGGGTCATCGGCGCCTCGGAATGGCGCACCGTGCATCGCGCCCTATCCCAACGGGCGATGGCGCTCGACCATTTCGTTTCCGACTGCTACGGGGCGCAGCGCGCGCTCCGCCACGGTGTGGTGCCGGGCCGGCTCGTGTACAGCAGCACCGGCTACCTCAGGGACCTCGTCGGGACCCGACCGCCGCGCGCGACGTGGTGCCATGTGGCGGGCATCGACGTGGTTCGGGTGCACGGGACCTTCTGCGTCCTCGAGGACAATGTCAGGGTGCCCAGCGGCGTGGCCTACGCACTCGAGGCGCGGCGAGCCATGGAGAAGGTGGCACCGGAATGGTTCGCCACCAACGCGGTGCGGCGCATCGACGAGTACACCAAGCGGCTCTGCCGCATCCTGCAGCGGATCGCTCCGCGACCGTGGGACGCCGCCATCGCGGTGCTCACCCCGGGGCCGTACAACGCGGCGTACTACGAGCACAAGCTGCTCGCCGAGGAGATGGGAGCGACCCTGGTCGAGGGCCACGACCTGATTGTCTCCGAGGACGAGGTCTACCGCCGCGACGCAGAGGGTGCAATCCAGCGCGTCGACGTCATCTACTCGCGCGTCAACAGCGAATGGCTCGACCCGCTGGTGTTCCGCAGTGAGTCGATGCTCGGCGCGCCCGGCATCATCGAAGCATGGCGGCGCGGCAACGTGGCCATCGCCAACGCACCCGGCACCGGCGTTGCCGACGACAAGGCGATCTACCCCTACGTCCCGGCGATGATCCGCTACTACCTAGGTGAGGAGCCGCTGATGGACAACGTGGCCACCTTCGACCTCGCCGACCGTGTGCAGCGCCAGCACGTCATCAACCACTTCGACAGGATGGTGCTCAAGCCGGTCGATGCCAGTGGTGGCTACGACATCCACTTCGGCCGCCTCGTCGGGTCCGCCGAGCGCGCTGAGCTGATCGCCAGGATCGAGGCCGCGCCGCGACAGTGGTTGGCGCAGGAGGAGGTCGAGCTGAGCAGGGCGATCTGCCTGCGTTCCGACGGCGGCCTGGAGCCTCGCGCCGTCGATCTCCGTCCCTTCGTGCTTCTCGACGAACGCCCGTGGATCACGCCCGGCGGACTGACCCGCGTGGCACCGGACTCGCACACCCTGGTGGTCAACTCCTCTCAGGGTGGAGGGAGCAAGGACACATGGGTGCTGAGTCGCTGACCTACGCGGTGTGGCACCACACCACGCTGCGCTACACCGATCCCGTCTCGCTGTCGTTCAACGAGGTGCGGATGCGTCCACGCGACCGCGGCTCGCAGCGCACGCTGGCGTTCTCGCTGCTGAGCAACCCCGCAGCGGTGCCGCGCAGCCGGATCGACTACTTCGGCAACTACGTGCACCGCGTCGACGTGACCTCGCCGCACGATGTGCTCGAGTTCATCGTGGACGCGGTGGTGGAGAACAGCGAGCCGCGCCGCCGCCGTCTGCCGGAATGGTCGGAGGACGTTCTGGCCGGGGATCCGCGCCTCGAGTACGTGCTGCCCAGCCCGCGCGTACCGCTCGCCGCGGCGACGAAGAGCCTGTGGCGGGAGTGGAATGGCGAGGACCGCAGCTTCGACGCCGTACTGGCCACGGCGGAGCGCATCCCCAAGGAGTTGCGTTACGTCACCGGTGCCACCACGGTGGAATCGAGCATCGACGACCTGCTCCAAGGAGGGGCCGGCGTCTGCCAGGACTTCAGCCACCTCTTCCTGGCCATGGTCCGCAGTGCGGGCTGGCCGGCGCGCTACGTCAGTGGCTATCTCGGTCCCGCCGGCGACCAGATGTTCATCGCGGGCCAGTCACACGCCTGGGCGGAGGTGTGCGGCGCCGACGGCCGCTGGGTGGGGTTGGACCCCACCCACGGTGGCTACACCGGCGCCAACCACCTGCGCCTTGCCGCCGGACGCGACTACAGCGACGTGGCGCCGCATCGCGGGCTCTTCTACGGGACGGCGGAGGGGAGCACCCCGGAGGTGCTGGTGCGCATCACACGGATCTCGCAGCAACAGGTGGAGACCGTGCAGCGCGGCGCCGCGGTGCACTGGCAGCAGCAGCAACAGCAACAGCGCTGATCGCGGCGCTGCCTACGCACTCACCGCCTCCCCCACCGGTCCGAGGCCGCGCAGACGGGACAGCCGGTCGAGGTGGAAGTCGACGCTGCCGAGCAGGCGGCTCGACGCGGCGGCGCGGCGCAGCAGCAGGTGGCAGTCATGCTCCCAGGTGAACCCGATGCCACCGTGCACCTGCAGCGATGCGGCCGTGACCCGCCAGGCGCCCTGCGCTGCCGCGACCTTGGCGACCGAGGCGGCGAAGGGCAGCGTCTCCGCGTCGTGGTCCGCGGTCCAGGCCGCACCGAGCACCGCGCTGCGCGCGCTCTCGACGTCGATGAGCATGTCGGCGCAGCGATGTGACACGGCCTGGTAGGCCCCGATGGGGCGCCCGAACTGCTGACGGGTACGCGCGTGGTCGACCGCCAGGTCCATGGCGCGGTTGGCGACGCCGACCAGCTCGGCGCTCAACGCCACCTCGAGGCGGTCAACCGCGGCGGCGACGTCGCCACTCAGCTCGTCGGACTCGCTGACGCGCAGACGTGACAGGCGTCGGGTGAGGTCGACGCCGTCGATCGCCTCGGACCGGCAGTCGGCACTGCTCGCGATCATCGCCCTGCCGTCACCCACCAGCACAACCGCGGCGGCGCCCTCGGCGTCGAACGCGAGAGCGGTGCCATCCGGTTTGAGCATGCCGATGGCGCCGCGCGACTCGCCAGCGGCGAATCCCGGCAGCCACTGCTGCTTCTGCTCCTGGCTGCCCGCCATCTCGACGAGCAGACCTGCGGCCATGTTGCCGAAGAAGCTCGATGGAGCCAGGGCGCGGCCCAGGCCCTCGTTCACGAGTGACAGCTCGACTGTGCCCAGGCCCTGGCCGCCGTACTGCTCGGCGATCGCCGCGCCTGTCCATCCGGCGCTCGCCAGCTCACGCCACAGACCCGAACCGTCGTCCTCGCCGCGCAGGTGGCGGCGCATCGTCGCCGGGTCCCAGCGGGCGCGGCAGAGCTCGTCGATGGCGTCGCGCACGGCGCGCTGGTCGTCGGTGAGATCGAATCGCATGGCGTGTTCTCTCAGCGCATGCGCGGGAGTGCCAGCACGCGCTCGGCGAGGATGTTGCGCTGGATCTCGCTGGTGCCGCCCTCGATGGAGTTGGCCCGGGCACGCAGCATCCGCCGGGTCCACACCGGGTCGACGGCGAGCCCGTCGGCGCCGAGCACGTCGAGGGCGAGCTCGCCGAGGCGCTGGTTGATGTCGGCCCACTGGACCTTGGCGATCGATCCCTCCGGCCCGGGAACGCCGTGCTCGATCACGCGCGACAGGCCGCGGAAGCCGTTGAGGCGCATCGTCTCGGTGGCGACAACGAGCTCGCTGAGGCGGCGGCGAATCACCCCGTCGTTCTGCAGGCCGCGTTGGCGGATCAGCGCAGCGAGCTCATCGATCTGCATCTTGATGGCCAGCGCGGATCCGGCGCTGAGGCCGGCGCGCTCGAACATCAGGGTGGTGATGGCCACCCGCCAGCCGTCGCCGACCTCGCCGATCACGTTGTCGTCGGGAACGAACGCGTCGTTGAAGAAGATCTCGTTGAACTCGGATTCACCGGTGGCCTGGCGCAACGGACGGATCTCGACACCCGGCTGCTTCATGTCGCAGATGAAATAGGTCAGGTTGTGGTGAGGGCGGTCGTCGCTGGTCTTGGCAACCAGCATGCACCACTTGGCGCGGTGCGCCAGCGACGTCCATACCTTCTGCCCATTGATCTTCCAACCGCCGTCCTCGTGAACCGCCGAGGTGGTCAGCGCGGCGAGGTCGCTGCCCGCGTTCGGCTCGCTGAACCCCTGGCACCACACCTCCTCACCGTTGAGGATGGGCGCAAGAAAACGGGCGCGCTGCTCATCGGTGCCGTGGGTGATGATCACCGGCCCCCCCATGACCAATCCGAGCACGTTGGCGGGCGGCGGCGCCTTGCCGCGCACCATCTCCTCGTTGAAGATTGCCTGCTCCATGAGGGTGGCGCCGCGCCCGCCGTGCTCGCGGGGCCACGAGATTCCCACGTAGCCGGCGTCGAAGAGGGTGCGCTGCCAGCGCAGGCGGAAGTCGATGACGTTCTCGGAGCCCTCAGGCTCGGGACCGGGCTGGTGCTCGGCGAGCCATGCCCGCACCTCGTCGCGGAATTGCAGCTCCGAGGGCGTGAGGCTGAGGTCCACAGTGCGCGGAGCCTAGCGCACGGGCGCGCAATCGGCGAGCAGGGCGCGCAACGCCTTGCGGTCCAGCTTGCCGACGCTGGTCAGCGGCATGCTCTCCACCAGCTGGACCTCGCGTGGGGACTTGGTGGCGGAAAGGCGCGAGCGGGCGTGGGCGATGAGCTCGTCCGCGGTGACGCTCGCGCCGGGACGGATGGTCACGAACGCGACGACCTCCTCCCCGAGCCGCGGGTCCGGGCGACCCACGACGCCGGCCATCGTCACATCCGCATGGGAGAGAAGCACATCCTCGACGTCGCGCGGAAAGACGTTGAACCCACCGCGCAGGATGAGGTCCTTCTTGCGGTCCACCACGTAGAGGTACCCGTCAGAGTCGAAGTGGCCGACGTCGCCGGTATGCAGCCAGCCGTCGCGCAGGGCCTCCGCGGTCTCCTGCGGAGCGTTCCAGTACCCGCTCATCACTCCCGGGCTGCGCACGCAGATCTCGCCATCCTCGCCGACCCCGAGCGGGCGGTCTGCGTCGTCGAGGATGCGCACCTCGCAGTCCCTGATCGGCACGCCGACGCTGCCGACGCGACGCCTCGCCGGCGGGCTCGACGAGATCACCGCAGACGTCTCGGTGCAGCCGTAGCCCTCGAGGATCTCGGCGGACGGAACCCTGCGCTCGAACTCGCGCAGAACCTCGAGCGCCAACGGCGCGGCGCCGCTGGTGACATAGCGGAGCGACTCCAGGTGAGCCTCCTCGAGGGGCTCCGCCAGCAGCATCTGCATCATGGCGGGGACGAGCGCGGTCCGCTGGCAGCCGTAACGCTCGCACAGCGTCACCCATTCGGCGGTGTTGAACCAGCGCTGGATGACCGCGAGGCTCGGCTCATCCGCGTGCATGCCGACGATCGTGACGATCATCCCATACGCGTGTGACAGGGGCAGTGGGGTGATCACCCTGGTGAGGCCGGGGACGTTGGAGGACTGCCACGCGCTCTTGCCGGTGCGCCACAGGTTACGGTGGCTGAGCGCCACGCCCTTGGCGCGCCCGGTGGTGCCGCCGGTGTACATGAGCGCGGCCAGCTCGTCGTCGCCGCGGTAGACGAGCCGGCCAGGCTCGTCCGCCTCCAGCTCAACGAAGTCGACGCGTCGTGCGCCGGCGCCATCCACGGCGTCTGCCTCTGCGTCGCCGCCGCTGGCGACGACGATGTGCCGCACAGTGGGCGCGGTTGCCGCCGCGTCGCGCACCACGGCCAACAGCTCCGGCGTGGTGACCACCGCGACCGCACTGGAGTCGACGAGGATGTGACCGAGCTCCGCTGCCGTCACCAGGAACACCACCGGCGTGACCACCGCGCCGGCGCGCCAGATCGCGTTGTAGGTGATCAGCACCTCTGGGCAGTTGGCCATGAGCACCACCACGCGGTCGCCGGGCTGCACCCCCAGGGCGGCGAGCCCCGTGGCGACGCGGCGAGCGCGCTCATGCAAGGCCGCCGACCGCCACGTCTCCCCCTCGAAGACGAGCGCGTCGTGGTCGCCGACGCGAGCCAGCGAATCCTCGGCGAGCTGAGCGAGGTTGAGCGACTCAGCCACGGGCGTCCTCCGGCGGCGCGCCGCTGTCGTCGGCGACACCGCGGCGACCGAACGGTCCGGCATTGGGCAGGACCACCTGGGTGCAACGGCTCGATGCCAGTAGAGCACCGGCGGCGTCGTGCATCTCCGCCGCGCAGAACACAACCCGCCGGGTTCGTCGAACCACCGTCCCGGTGGCGCTCAGCAGACCGGGGCGCGACACCCGCACGAACTCGACGCGCAGGTCGGCGGTGAGGAACACCTGGTCGAGGTCGAGCACCGTCCAGCACGCGCCGCCCATTGCGGCGTCCAGCAGAGCGGTCACCAGCCCGCCCTGCACGACCGCGCCGTCGGCGGTGGGAAAGCAGTACTCCGCAGTGGCGGTCCACTCGATCGACGTCGACCCCGGGCGCCAGTCCGTGCGCCGGTAGCCAAGCGTGCGCCAGATGTGCGGGCCGTCAACCGCGTCCGCCTCCCACACGCGCGGGTCGGCAAAGCGCTCGCCCGGAGTGATCCCCTCGGTCATCGAGCCGAGCATCGCATCTGCGCGATGGTGCCGGCGCCGGTCACCCCCGCAGCGCGGCCAGGAAGATTCCGGGGACGTACCTCGCCGAGTGATCCGCCTCGAACAGGGTGAGCCGCTCGACGACGCGATGGGCCTGACGGTGCGATACGAACCACGGTGGCTTGGGCAGCAGCGTGGGATGGCCGTGGACGACGCTGCGCGGGTAGGGACGGAACGGGGCCCATACCACGCTCTTCTCGGGGCGGTCGAAGAGCATGCTGTTGTGCACGACGCCGATGCCGCTCTGGATGTCGTCGCGGGTGTGTCCCGGGAACGCTCCCCAGCTCACCTGCGCGAGCAGGAAGCCGACGCCAGTCCAGGCGTTGACGCCGATGCAGCCGTAACGCAACCGAGCGATGGCGCGGTCCAGGGCCGCTGCATGCCGGCGTGCGGTGCTGGGGTGGATGATGATGTTGGCGCCGAGCGTGCCCCAGAGCCGGTCGTTGCAGAAATCCACGGCGCGCTCGAGGAAGTCGTCGACGTTGGCGCCGTCGAGGGTGGTGGCGGTGAGCACCGGCCCGAAGGCCTCGTCGCGAAAGCAGCTCTCCGACTCGTCGGCGCTGTCCAGGCCGGTGATCAGCGTGGTCGGCGCCGCCGCGTCGCCACCGAGAGTGGTGGCGCGTTGGTGGGACGCGGTCATGTCGCGCTGGCGTTGGTCAGCGCCGGGGTAGTACGCCGGCCGCCGGGTTGCCGTCGACATGACCGTGGCGACGCGGTGCAGCAGAGCATCCGCCTGGTCCCATCCGTCGTGGGTGATCAGCACCTGGGAGGCGATGCAGTTGAAACCGGAGTTGTGCAACTTCTGGGTGGCGATGTGCTCTGCCTGGAAGGTGAGGTCGCGGTCCGACCATGGACCGGGCACGACGATCGTCGGGCTCACGTTGCCGAGCTCACTGGTCATCCTCTTGGTGCTGGCCGGTTGCCCGGACGCCTTGCGCGCCCTGCCCTCCTCGCCGCCGCCGAAGACGATCGCATCGTGGGTGCGGCTGCTGCCGGTGATGTGGATCTCGTCAACGTCCCGGTGCGTGGTCAGATATTCGCCAATCTCGGCGCCGCCGTATGCGAAACGGACAAACCCCGCGCGCACCAGGTCGGCGAAGATCTCCTCGAACACCGGCCCCAGGTAGTCGTTGACCGGGTTCATCTTGAGCAGGCACACGCGGCCTTCCGCGTACAGCTTGTAGAGCACGTCGAGCGGCGGGATGCTGGCGATGTTGCCGGCACCGAGCACCAGCGTGACGGCCCCGGACGGGTCGCTCTGCCGGTAGAACACGGCCATGGTGTCGCTGAGGTTCTCCTCGGTCACGCCGCGCTGCATCCATACTTGCGCGCTGACGCCACTGAGCAGCAGCCTGTCCCACCCGCTCTGCGGGAACACGTCGACGACGACCTGGCCATCCGGACGCGTGTGCACGCTGCCCCTGCGCATACGGGGCGCGCCCGACCGCGCAATGTCGCTCAGGGTCTCGGCGAGGCGGTTGACGCCGCAGAGGAACGCCCAGGGACCCGAGCTCCATTCCTCACCTGCCAGCGCCGACTCCGGGTCGAGGCCCTTGGCGCGACACGCCGCGCGCACCCATCGCTGCGCCTGCGCGGCCGTCTTGCGGGCAAGCCCGCGGAGGAACTCGATCTTGGCCGAGACCGGCAGGCGGGCCCACTGGTCGTCGTGCTGCGCGAGCATCGCGAGATCGGCGTCGACGTCCGTTCGCGAGTCGCGCGGCGGCGCGTCCGCCGTCGCGGGAGCGTGAATCTCGGTGGTCATGACGACTCCCCCCTCTCTGGCTCGACAGCGACAATACGCCACCTCGACCGCATCCCCAGTGTCGGAGGCCACATGGCAGATCAGCCACAGCCGCTGCAGCTTCTCTCGCGAGGCCTCGACCAGGCGCAGCGGCTGATCGCTGCGACCACGCCCGAGCAGGCGGCGCTGCCCACGCCATGCCGGTCGTGGACGGTGCGCCACCTCGTCGAGCACCTCATCAACGACCCCGGAAACTTCGCCGCCGCAGTGCGCGGCGAGAAGCCCGCATGGGGCGGTCCGACAGGCAACCTCGGTGACGACTGGGCCGGGTCATTTGCGTCGTCACGGCACCAGCTCGATGCGGCCTGGGAGAGCGCCGACCTGAAGTCACTTGTGCCCAGCATGGGTGGCGAGGCGCCGCTGCTGTCTCGCGTCGACCAGCAGATCGCCGAATTCGCGGTGCACGCCTGGGACCTGGCGCGGGCCACGGGCCAGAGTGAGGACCTCGACCCCGAGGTGGCGGAGCACGGGCTGCGCTGGGCCACGCAGAACCTCAAGGCGCAGTTCCGCGGCCCCGAGGACGAGGGCAAGGCGTTCGGCGCGGAGGTGCCGGTTGCCGACACAGCGCCCGTGTATGAGCGGCTCGCCGGTTGGTTCGGCCGCGACCCGCGCTGGTCGGCCGGCGCCGGCTGATCCACGCCGGGCAGCGAGGTGTCGAGCGCCCCCTCCAGCTGTTCCTTGTTCGTCACCGCACGAGGGCTGAGCACCACGACCGTTCCGGTCGGCCTGCGCACGTTCGACGCCGAGTTCGACGTGCTCGCCCACGCCCTGGTCCTGCGCAGCAGCGACGGCCAGGTGGACCGACGCCCCCTGGGAGGAAGCGTCGCCGACTTCTACAGCGACGTGATGGCCGCTTTGCAGCGCATGCACATTGAGGTGTCCATGCATCCCGTCCCCTCCGAGGTCAACGACCCCATCCCCTTCGCCGAGGACCGCACCCACGACACGTACGTCGCCGAGCACGCGGCGCGCTTCTTCGCGGTGCTCTCGATGGTCGACGTGGTGATGAAGGAGCACCACGCGGCGTTCCGGGGTCAACGCCGGTGCACTTCTTCTGGGGGTCGTTCGACGTGGCGCTCACCCGCTACTCGGGACGGCCGGGCCAACCGGCGCCGGGCGCGGGAGTCATCGCGCGCGGCGGCCACGACGCCGAGCAGATCTGCGCCGGCTGGTGGTCCGGCGACGAGAGGTTCCCCGAGGCGGCGTTCTTTGCGTACGCGTATCCGCCGCCGGACGGTATGGACCGCATCGCCATCCAGCCGGAGGGCGCCACGTGGCACCCGGCCGGGAGTTCAGCCTCCCCTACGACGTGGCTCGGTCGTCGGCCGATCCGCGCCACGCGATCCGCGACTTTCTCAGCTCCACCTATGCTGGGCTTGCCCGGCTGCTCGCGTGGGACGACACCCTGACCAGCGTCCAGGCGCCCGCCTCGACCCGCCCCTAGCGACCACTCCGGAGGACTCCACATGGCGGATGAGTGTCACCACCTCGACCAGATCAAGGACGTCAGTCCCTCGGGAACGGGCTGCGTCGAGTGCCTCGCCGCCGGGCGACACGACTGGATGCACCTGCGCGTCTGCCAGGAGTGCGGCCACGTGGGCTGCTGCGATTCCTCGCCGGGCAAACACGCCACCGCGCACCACGGGGCGGTCGGGCACCCCGTGATCCGGTCCTTCGAGCCGGGAGAGGACTGGTACTACTGCTACCCAGACGACCTGGTGTTCGAGCTGGAGGATGCGCCGCCGGCGCCGCCACACGCCTAGGTCAGGCGGTCTCGCCGATGCTCACGGCGTCGCCAGCGACGCGCTGGGCGATGTACACCGGGATCGCTGAGATGAGGATGACGCCAAGCGCCACCGCGTTGACGATCGGCAGCTGGTTGGGACGCGACAGGTTGGCGAAGATCCAGATGGGCAGCGTCTGGCTCGATCCTGCAGTGAACGTGGTCACCACGATCTCGTCGAACGAGAGTGCGAACGCGAGCAGCGCGCCGGCGAGCAGGGCGGAACGGATCACCGGGAAGGTCACGTGGCGGAAGGTCTGCCACGGATCAGCGCCGAGGTCCGACGACGCCTCGACGAGCGACCCGGAGGTGCGCCGCAGTCGCGCGATGACGTTGTTGTAGACGACCACCACGCAGAAGGTGGCGTGGCCGATCACCAGGGTGAGCAGGCTGAGGCCGCCGAACAGGGTGCGGAAGGTGGCGTTCAGCGCGATGCCGGTGACGATGCCGGGCAGGGCGATCGGCAGGATCACGAGGAAGGAGACCGCCTCGCGCCCGAAGAAGCGGAAGCGGTTGACTGCGGTGGCCAGCAGGCTGCCGAGCACGAGCGCGATGGCGGTGGCGACCAGTCCGACCTCGACGGAGAGGACGAGCGCGTCGCGTGCCCCGGAGTTGCCGATGGCTTCGGTTATCCAGTGCGTCGTGAACCCGGCGATCGGCCACTTCTGGCTTCGCGACTCATTGAATGCGTACAGGATGATGAGCATCAGCGGCACGTAGACCACGACGAGCAGGCATCCGGTCGCCCCCGTGAGGAATCGTCGCAGCCGCCGCGAGATGTACATCTCTACAACGCCTGGAACGCGCCGGCGCGGCGGGCCAGCGCGAGGTAGACGAGCATCACCGCGACCGGGACCATCGCGAACGCGGCCGCCAGCGGCAGGTCGCCGCTGACGCCCTGGTTGCTGTACACGACGCTGCCGATGAACTGCGTGCTCGATACCTGGCTGACCGCGATGTAGTCGCCCAGCGTCAGCGAGAACGTGAAGATCGAGCCCGCGATCAGCGCCGGGAACACCAGCGGGATGACCACGTGACGGAAGGTGGCCCAGGTTCGCGCTCCGAGGTCGGTGGAGGCCTCGAGCAGCGACGTCGGCAGCCGCTCGAAGCCGGCCGCGAGCGGCAGGATCATGTAGGGAAGCCAGATGTACGACAGCACCAGGTACACCGCCACGTCTCCGAACCCGGGCCCGGAGAGGTGGAAAGGCTGGAGGAGCCAGTTGAGCAGGCCGCCCTGGGAGAGGATGAGCCGCCAGGCGAGGATCTTCACCAGATAGCTCGTCCACAGTGGCATGAGCACGGCCATGCCGAGGATCGCCTTGAGCCGGCGGCCCGCGAGCTTGCCCATGACAAAAGCGATCGGCAGCGCGAGGACGGCATCGGTGACGGTGACCAGCAGCGCGATCAGGATGGTGCGGCCGGCGATGCCGCGGTAGACGGGGTCGGCGATCAGCTGCGAGAAGTTCTCGAGCGTGAATGTTTTGGTGACGGCGAAGGTGATGTCGCTGTCGTAGTGCCAGAAGGCTGCTGCCAGGAGAAGTGCGAGCGAACCGAGGTACAGGACGCCCAGCCACCCCAGCGGGGGTGTAAGCAGGCCGGCCAGGCGGAGCCTCGGGTGACGCTCGAGGCTCCGCGCGACGCGGCGAACCGGACCGCCGCCGAGCAGCGGTCCGGCCTGATCGCTCATCACGGCGGGGTCACAGCTGCAGCGGCTTCACACCCGGCTGCTACCCCTTGATGTCGGTCCAGGCGCTCAGCCAGTCCTGGTAGCCCTTGCAGACCTTGCCACGGCTGTCACCGCAATCACTCAGCGGCACCTTCCACAACGATAGCCCGTGCAGGTACGCGGTGTCGTCGACGTGGTACGTCTGGCAGAACGTCGCGTCAGTCTGGCCGATGACGGGACATGCCTTGAGGTTGGCCGGCGCCTCACCGAACCACTGCGCCACCTGTGACTGCACGCTTGGTGAGGTGATCCAGTTCATCCACATGTACATGCAGTTGGGATGCTTGGCCGAGGCCGACACCATCCAGGTGTCGGACCAGCCCGTGGAGCCCTCCTTGGGAACGATCGCGTGCACGGGGGTGGGGTTCTTGTCCGCCAGCAGGAGGTTGGCGATCACCTGCCAGGTGGTGCCGATGACGGTGTCACCGTTGGCGAATGCCGACTGCGCCTTGGTGTAGTCGGACCAGTACTGGCCGATCACGGTGCGCTGCTGCTTGAGGAGTGCGACGGTCGCCTGGAACTGGGCGTCATTGAGCTCGTAGGGGTCGGTGATGTGCAGGTCGGGTCGTGTCGACTTGAGATAGAGCGCGGCGTCGGCGATGTAGATCGGGTCGTCATAGGCTGTGACGTGTCCCTTGTAGGGCGAGCTGGGGTCAAACACCGCACCCCAGGAGGTCGGTGCCGGTTGCACCTTGTCGCTGCGGTACATCAGCAGGTTGGCGCCCCAGCCGTGGGGAGCGCCGTAGTGGACGCCCTGGTAGGTGTTGTACGGCTGGTCCTTGAGCGCGGGGTTGATGTCTGCATAGTTGGTGAGCAGCTTGGTGTTGACCGGTGCCGCCGTGCCGCCAACCATGAGCCGCAGGGTGGCGTTGCCGGAGGCCGAGACGCCGTCGTACTGGCCGGTCTGCATCAGCGACACCATCTCATCGGAGGTGCCCGCGATCTTGGCATTGGTGACGCAACCGGTCTGCTGCTGGAACGGGGTGACCCAGTCCACGGTCTTGTCGTTGGACCCATTCTCGGCATACCCCGCCCACACGATGATGCTCAGGGCGCCTTCACCCTTGCCGATGCTGGCCGGGCCTGTGTTGGCCGGCGTGGTGGCGGCACCGCCGCCGCCGCCGCAGGCTGCGATCAGCGCCACGCTGAGCGCAGCGATCACGGATGGACCGGCTCTCCTGGTCATGCAGTTGCCTCCCCGGGGACGTGAACGGTTGGACGCTGCCTGGAGCTGAGCGTGCTGGTGTGCGCCCAGGCGAGACGAACCTGGCGGCCGGCCATGGCGCGGACCTCGGTCGACGACGACGCCAGGTTTTGCTGGACGACGAGCATCGTGCCGGCACCGCCGATGTCGACGATGTAGCGCGTCTCGGCACCCATGTAGATGACGTCGCGGACCACGCCGGCCACGCTGTGGTCGGTGGCGGCAGGCTGCTCCTGCGGGTGCAGGATGCGGATCCTCTCCGGCCGGACCGCACGGTGCTGCGCGTCACCGAAGACGGCGCGCGCGAGCTCACCATCGAGCTTGTTCGAGGTGCCCACGAAATCGGCTACGAACGTTGTCGCCGGTGACTCGTAAATCTCGTCGGGCGTGCCGACCTGTTCGACGCTGCCCGCATTGAAGACGGCGATGCGGTTGCTCATGGCGAGGGCTTCCTGCTGATCATGAGTCACGAAGATGAACGTGATGCCGACGCGGCGCTGGATCTCCTTGAGCTCGACCTGCATCTCCTCGCGGAGCTTGCGGTCGAGCGCGCCCAGCGGTTCGTCCAGCAGCAGCACCCGCGGACGGTTGACGAGGGCGCGGGCCAGGGCCACCCGCTGTCTCTGCCCGCCACTGAGCTGGGACGGCCGGCGCTCGCCGTAGCCGTCCAGCCGCACGGTGTGCAGCGCCTCATCGACGCGCGCGCTGCGTTCCCGGCGGCCAACGCGACGCACCATCAGCCCGTAGCCCACGTTCTGCGCCACTGTCATGTGCGGGAACAAGGCGTAGTCCTGAAACACGGTGTTGACGTCGCGATCGAAGGGCGGCAGGTCGGTGACATCCTCGCCGTAGAGCCGGATCCGGCCGCGCGTGGGGCGCTCGAACCCGGCGATCAGCCGCAGCGTCGTGGTCTTGCCGGACCCGGAGGGGCCGAGAAGGGAGAAGAACTCGCCATCGGCGATGTCGAGCGAGATCCCGGCAACAGCGGCCATGCTGCCGAAGGTCTTCTCCACCCCGTCGAGACGTACGGCCACGCCGCCCTGGGGGCGAACCGCCGTTCGCGCCTCGTCGACACCGGCCACGGCCAATACCTGTTCCCTCTCAGCAACGGCGGAACACCCCGCGACCCTACCACTCAGAAGTGCCGGGTGTGCGGCAGCCTTTGCGAATGTTCTGTAAGGCTATGGGCGCCGCAGGTCGAGCACGGGGATGGTTGCAGAACCTCGCGGTTTGCCGGGGAGCTGATCCCGCCTCGACTCAGGGTGTCGTGGTCGGCGACGGCGCCTGTTGCGCGTCATCCGCGGGCGGTCGTGTCGCGGACCTGGCCATCACGCGCAGCCCCCGCCTGGCGCGAGGATCCGCGGGCAGCGGGGCGGCGCGTCGGTTCAAGCGGGTGACGGTCAGAACCAGGGTCGGAACCGACACCGCCATCACGCCGAGCCCGATGAAGAACGCCTGCGCCGAGCCGATGTGACCGACGAGAAAGGCGAAGTTCATCCCGAAGAACCCGGTGAGGAACGTGAGCGGGAGGAAGATGGTGGCGACCACGGTCAGCCGTCGAGTCTGCTCGCCGAGCCGGTTGGAGACCGAGGTCAGGTACGCGTCGAGGCTGCTGCTCACCAGGTCGCGGAATGAGTCCACCTGCTCGGCGATGCGCACGGTGTGGTCGTAGACGTCGCGGAGAAACAGCTGCGTGTCGGTGCCGATCCGTGGGGTGCGTGGAGAGGTGATCGACTGCAGAAGGTCGCGCTGCGGGCCGGTGACACGGCGCAGCGTCAGCAGGTCGCGCTTGAGGCCGAAGATGGTGCGCAGCGTCTCGCGGTCGGGGTTCTCGAGAACCGCATCCTCGACGGCATCGATGTTGGCGCCGATGTGATCGAGCAGCGGAAAGACGGAGTCGACCAGGCTGTCGCAGATCCGGTAGAACATCATGTCGGCAGAGGGGCCACACAGCTCGGGGCGCTTGTCGAGCTGCGTCTCAAGCGTCTCGATGGCCGGCATGCGATCGGTGGTCACCGTCACCAGGTAGCTGTCGCCGATGAGGAAGTGGACCTCTGCGAGGGCGATGCTGCCGTCGGGGAGCGCCAGCGCCCCGAAGAGCACGACGAACAGCTGGTCACCGTAGTCGTCGAGCTTGGGTCGCTGGTTGCTGTTGCGCAGGTCCTCGACCGCCAGCGGATGGATGTGGAATCGCGCCGCGAGCGCCTCGACCTCGTCGTCGTCTGGCACGTCGCAGTGAACCCACAGCACCTGGCCCGGACGGGTCTTTACGGCGGCCAGGTCGGCGACCCCGTGAACGTCGTCGAGAAGGTGGCCGTCGAGGCGGACGCGAATCACAGTGCTGACGATGCTACCGGGGCGCCGCCGGCCGGGGGCACGCGGAGACTGAACCGCTACCTGGACCTGGCCGCGACCAGCCGGCCGAACCGCTAGTGCAGTGGAAGGGGAATAGGTAGACGGATGCGTACGAGATGATGCACGCTTCCGGGTATGGCAAATCACCCTTCGCCTCCGCTATTGCCGACATCCGAAGAGCGCGCTGCGCTGGAGATGTGGACGCGCAGCCGAT
>NZ_JAEKNS010000141.1:0-4771 GCF_016464765.1 Candidatus Aeolococcus gillhamiae
CGAGTTGTATCGCCACCCGGGTCACCACGCCGTGGCGCTCGCCAGTATGTTTGATGGTCTCTTCAACCATCCTCACTGCCCGCTCCCGGAGCTCAGGCGGGTGCCGGTGTCCCGATCCCTGCTTCGACGTCTGCTGGTTCGGTGCTGGCATGGGCTACATCCTCCCAAAGAATGAAGCCTCCATCGAACCCAGCGTGGTTCATGAGTGCGGATTCCGGAGCAAATGGATCACAGATTCCGGACGAATTGGATCAGTCATTGCGGGGTTTTGGATTACCCCGCTGAAGGAGGTTTGTGGCGCGATCGGCGTGAGGTGAGAGGCGGCGGGCATCCTGACTCGGACAGTCGCAGCAGACGTTCGAGGAGAGATGCCGCTGCCCCGTCCCCGTTCCGCCATGCGCAAGATTAGAGAGGTCCTTCGGCTCTCCTTTGAAGAGCATCTTTCCCGCCACCAGATTGGGGCCGCAGTCGGGCTGCCGTATACGACGGTGTGGCACTACCTGGAGCGAGCCCGAGAAGCCGGGCTGAGCTGGCCACTTCCGGATCAGATCGACGACCGGGAACTGGAGGGCAGGCTATTCGTGACGGCGGCCGCGCCATCAGTGCCGAGCCGGCCGCCGCCGGACTGGAATCACGTGCATCTGGAGCTACGGCGGCCGGGGGTGACCTTGATGCTGCTCTGGCTCGAATACAAAGAGCGCTTCCCTGACGGCTACCAGTACAGCCAGTTCTGCGACATCTATCGGCGCTGGCAGCGCCACCTCGACGTGGTCATGCGCCAAGAGCACCCGGCCGGCCAGCGTGGGGCCAGATGGCGCGGTCCTGCACCCCCTCAATCATTATCGCCGGCACACCTGCCTGGCCCAACGTGAAAGTCCGGGAATTGCACCGACCAGGGTATCGCGAATCGAAACCAGGTGAAGACCCTCAAGCGGAAATGCTATCGCGCCTCGGCATTCCTCGAGCGTGGGAAAGGCTGCCCCGTCGGCCCGCAGCCAGCTATCGGTCATAAGGTCTCGGAGCTGCATGCCCAGGGTCATCATGATCCCCCCGACCAGATATCTCAGATTACCCAGCACGGCCTCCAGCTGGCCCGCATCCTCCATCGCCTTGATCGCCGCAAACCAGGGCGTAAGTCGCTCCTCGCGCACGTTGCGGTCAGTACCGAAGAGCGTGTTCATGGCGACGAACCGCTTCATCCGGCCGGGGTTATCTGGAGGCGACGACCGTACCGTAGGGTTGCTCGCACACCGCGCACGGACTTGGCCGATAGGCCCTCCTTCAACTTCGCGTTCAGCCACCAAGACCCCCGAATAGCTAACCGGATCCTCGCCAATCACCCGCCCGAGCACATAGGCGCGGAAAGAATCGAGCTTGGAGCTCACCTCACGCGCGGCTCGCGGCCTGGGCCCACCCTAGCGGAGCAGGCGACGCACCGTCTTGCGGTCGCGCCCTGTCAGCCGCGCGATCTCGCTGATCGACTTACCATGAACCCAGGCCTCCTGCAGTTGCATGAACTCTCCTCGGCCGACTATCTCTGTCCCTCCTGCTGCGACGTTGGCTGCGTAGGAGGAACACATCCACACCTCGCGTGGGTCAGGACTTTCAAACCGGCTCTATCTGAGGAGTTTCACACCGGCGCTGACACATCGGCGCACCAAAAACGTTGAAGGGTAAATCGCGTCCACCAGGGCGGCGGCTGCGCCGGGTTGTCGCCAGAGCGATTCACCCTGTGGCGTCTGTCGGGCGCTTCGGCCCGCGGACGAGGACGCCCTCGACAACGCTCTGGGAGTGCTGGGGCGGCGCCGCCGATCAGCGCAACCCTTGCGACGGTCATCCAGCTCGCGCTCGAATGATGTGGTCAGGTAGTCGCGGTGTGGCTTGCCATCCCGCCTGGCCTGGTCGGCGAGGTCGGCGAAGCGGTCGCCCACCGTCGGCAGCCGAAGCTCGTGAGTCAGCCTTGACGAGGACGTCAAGGGCGCCGCTGAGCTTGCTCATGTCCGAACGTGCTGCAGAAGCCCGTCATAGGCGTCGACCTGCGGCTGCGGGCGCCCAACTCGCCGGCCTCGATCACCTCCAGCCGGACGGGGTCTGCTCACCCGCTCCGCCGTGTGGTTACGGTGGAGCAGGAGAGCGTCGACCATCAACCGGGCGGCGCCACTTTCCCGAGCCGCGCCTTGAGGGCCATAGAGGGCTCGCTTGTTGCAACCAGCGGTCCTCCTGCGGGCCTGGCCCAGCGCCAGCGAGCGCCAGAAGGCCTGCGGCTTACACCACTACTCGCGACACAACTTCGGAAGCCTTCAGTAGGAGTGACGAAATGATTACAATTCGTTACACGCGATGATCACGAAGGAATGTACGCGCAATGCTTTGCGTGCCCCAAAGTGAAGATGATCGCTCGGATTGGGCAAACAGCCAACCGACCCGACCATCGGGCGACGCCCATGAGACAGTCGTGAATCTCGGCGTTGCCATTGTCATTGGCCTTGCGGCCGCCGCGCTCGGACAGCGGACGAGAGTGCCAGGAGGCGCCATCGTCGCTCCGATCCTCGCAGTTGCCGCCTGGCGCTTGACCGTGAATCAGCGCGTTGATGTCTTCCCAGGCTGGCTACAGCTTCTTGTATATGCCCTGCTAGGCACCGGTATCGGATTGTCGATCGATCGCTCGTCTCTACTTGCGCTCAGAGTCGACTGGCCAGTGCTGTTGTTAATGGCCGCATCGGTTTATGTGGTAGCGGTTGCCTGCGTCCTACTGATCGCTCGGGTGTTTCAGATCGATGCCGCTTCGGCCCTCCTTGCAGGATCCCCAGGGGGATTCACCGGCATCGCCGGCCTCAGCCTCAGCTCGGGTGCGAACGTGGCCCAAGTCGTCGCAGTTCACACGACGCGACTGCTCCTGATCTATGCAACCCTTCCATTCATCCTGGCTGCGGTAAACGCCAGGCCGGATTAACCGACTATCTATCGGTCAAATCTGGGTTATCAACGTTCTGGTCAGTTCTGGTGAGGAGGTCGGCAATCGAGGGCGCAGAACCTGCCGCAATCCGGCTGGCGACCCTTACGGCAGAACGTTCGGGTCGGACAGCTGAGTCGCCCAGTTCACGAGCCCGCCAGATTCCGTCGGAGTTACCTTCTTGAGCCCTTCCTACTTGCGTCCGTACAGCTCTAGCCCAATTGTGCTCCTGATGGAACCGGTGCTTTTTCGGCATATCCGCTATCCCGGCTGGCCGGTCCCATTTGATCGCTTTGAGTCAAGATCACTCCAGCCTCAGCTTGGGCTTGATCGGCTCGGCGGCGAGCAGGTATCGGATGGCAGGCTTCTTCGGCGTCGGCGCGTCGATGATCGAACCATGGGAGCCGCTCAACGATGTTTCGGACATCGCAGCGCTCCGCGCTGCCGTCGGTGAGCGCTTCCACCACCCGGTGGATGGCGCCGGGAGCGTTGTCAAAGCGCTCGGGACTGCGTCCGTCCGAAGACGGACGCACATTGATTGACACGCAGCGACCGGGAGCCATGCACACGCTGATCGGGTTCGTGAACCCTCAGCGGCCCGCTGTTGTTCTTATCGACTATGCGGAAGACTCCGCTGGTTTCAGCCGCGTCGAAGGAGAATGCTGAGATGTCAAATCCGCGTATCGCTTTTCGAATGTCGTCCGTCCGTCCCCGGCTCAGCGCCCCTTTCGGCAAACCATTGATCGTCCATGTCGTGGTCAATGTCGAACACTGGAAGTTCGACGAACCCATGCCGCGCGCGATCATCCCCGGGCCCCACGGCTTCGAATCGGTCCCCGACGTGCCAAACTTCGCATGGGCCGAGTACGGAATGCGATGTGGCATGCCCCGAATCCTGCGTTCACTCGCTGATCGGGGAATTCGCGCAACCGCGGCCATCAACGCCGCAGTGATCGACGTGTATCCCGAAGTGGCGCGTGCGATGTTTGACGCTGGCTGGGAATTCATGGGTCACGGCGTCCACCAGCGTTCCCTGCCTTCAGTCCCCGACGAACGCGTGGTGATTCAGCAGAGTGTCAGAATGATCGAGGAATTCACCGGACGCCGGCCTAGGGGTTGGCTCGGGCCCGGGCTCCGCGAGACATTCGATTCCCCCGACATCCTCCGCGAGATGGGAATCGAATATGTGTGTGATTGGGCACTCGATGACCTGCCGGAATGGTTGCGAACAGACCGCGGATGGATGGTCGCGCTTCCATACTCGCTCGATGTCAACGACAGCGTTCTCTATGCGGTCGAGCGGCACAGTAATCCCGAAATGTACAGGCGTGTAGTCGATGCCGTGGAGTGCTTTAACCGCGAAGTTGTCGAACAGCCTCGCATCCTAACGATGCCGCTCCATCCACACCTGATCGGGCCACCGCATCGGATCATCTACCTCGACCGAATCCTTGATTTCCTGCAATCTCGCCACGACACGGTGTTTCTCACGGGCTCACAGATCGCCGACTGGTACCGCAATGCAGAGCCCCCGCCGATCGACTCGACGCGGTTGCGCGCGTAATGTCGGCCCACCCCCGGCGTTGACGCTCCCCCTCTCCGAGATCCACGACCTCTGGAAACCATGGTCGGGCAAGGTGTGCAGCACTCCGCGGCACGGCGCCGCGGGGCAATTTGAACCACGCTGGGTTCGATGGAGGCTTCATTCTTTGGGAGGATGTAGCCCATGCCAGCATCGAACCAGCAGACGTCGAAGCAGGGATCGGGACACCGGCACCCGCCTGAGCTCCGGGAGCGGGCAGTGAGGATGGTTGAAGA
>NZ_JAEKNS010000143.1:0-36819 GCF_016464765.1 Candidatus Aeolococcus gillhamiae
GGTTCAACCACCGCCGTTTACACGGTGAGATCGGCATGGTTCCGCCCGCAGAGTTCGAAGCTGCCCACTACCATCAGTCACTCCCAGCTGCGATGGCTGTGAGTCAATAAACCGAGTCTCCATAAAAGCCGGGGCGGTTCAGGGCCTTATCGACTTGCTGCGGCGCACAAAGGAGCGCACGCAGCTAGTCGTCTCGACTCACGAGAAGCGCTTTGGCAATCTCCTCGCCCGGAAGCTACGGCCTGTGGCCGAAGGAGACCGGACAGTGTTGCTTGAGTTTGACGAATGGAGCCCCGCTGGCCCCACATGGCACGCCAGCGATGTGGATCGCGACGCGATGCCCTTTCGCGTCGTGGAGGCGTATGGCTAGCGCCCCAGGGACAGCCGCTATCAGGACCCAAGGTCGGTCAGGTGTGGGGGTCCTCCGGCCAGTAGCCCGCGTATTCGCACATAGCAACCAGCGTCTCGCCTTTGCCTGACCACTGACCGTCGTTTCAGGCGGCGCCCGTCACAGCCGGAACTATCAGCAGTCCGGATAGGCCCAACACTATTGGTGGGATGTCACCGAGCCTTCCCGAACGTAGGTCACGCCGAATGCCTTGACCTGACGGTACTCTTGGCGCTTGGTCGCGAGATCAAACACGTCGTCCGTGACGAACTGGAAAATGTCGAGACCGCGGCCTAGGTTGATCCTCCAGCCTGTGTCAGTCACGATCGAGCGGTCGTGGATAACAGCGTCGAACGAGACATCGAGGTTAATGCCGGCGATGGCCGCTCCCTGTTTGACCTTCAGCAGAAACTCACGCTGCCTCCGAACTCTGTCTTCGCTCTCGGCGTCCTCCGAGGTGATCAGCTTGACGTTGACCTCGTCTGCCGCGTCCTTGGTGACCGCGAGACCAGCGATGAGTTCCATGAGGTTGCGAGCCTGGTGGAACTGCCGGACGTACGGATCGGTGATGGTGATCTGCGCCGCGCCGCTTAAGTATGGAACGATCAGAGTGTCGAACGACACTCCGCGCTGGTTCTCTTGGAACTCGCGGTGGCCCGCAAACAACGTCGGTGGAGCGATACAATCCGACTCGCGCTCGGCGTCGAGTTCTCCAACCGGTTCCAATCCACCTGCCCGCCGCTCGCTCACAACATCCTCCGCGTCATCGTTCTTACGGGACTCCGGGTAATAGTGAGCCGGATACTCGTCCTCTTCGAGCGTCGATACCGGGCACCATGTTCCGGCTTTATCGAAGTACCCGAACTTGACATCGGCCATTGTCGAGTCGATGCGGAGGATTTGGTCCTTTACGCGCTTGCGTCCCTCGATCGCGAATCGCAGGATCTCCATGATTTCTTCGGGCGTGGCCTCCCCGTGCGGGTAGAGGATCTTCATCAGCCCGGAGAAGGTTTTGTGGATGCCGTCACGGTCTCGAGTAGAGATATCCGATGAGAGCGTGAAGTGCTGCTGGTAGCGGTCAGAGTAGTCGAGCGACCGCATTGACTTGAGCACCTCGGCGATGTAATCGACGACGAACCCGTAGCCATTCGAGAACATCTCCCCACGGATGGTGTCGACCTCCCACCCGGGGATGTAGTGGTGTAGCCGGTCGAGGTAGGCAGAGTCGTGGTAGCTCTCGGGCAACTCGTCGAACAGGTCGGAATTCTTGAGCATGTACGGCACCGTGTGGGAGGTGTTACCGACGAACACCATCGACGCCTCGGCTCCGAGCGTTTCGACCCCCCGGGAGAACGTCTTATTGGCCATGTAGTTCTTCATGATGTCGACGAGCGCCTTGTCGGTGCGCTTCTTCTTGCCTGCGAACTCATCGAAGGCGACGACATCCCAGTAGCCGACCAGCCCGAGGCGCCCGTTGGCGTTGTTGACGAACAGCTTGGGGACCGTGACCTCGCCGCCGGAGATGAGCATGCCATGGGGCGAGAACTCCGAAAAGATGTGCGACTTGCCCGTGCCCTTCGGGCCGAGCTCGACGAGGTTGTAGTTCCGCTCAACGAACGGGATGAGCCGGACGAGCTGGATGAGCTTGGCGCGCCGGCCGAACAGCTCGGGGTCGAACCCGATCGACTGCACTAGCAAGTCGATCCACTCGTCCGAGGTGAACTCCCGCCGTGCGGCCAGGTAGCCCTCGAAGTCAAAGTTCGACAACTGGATGGGCTTGATCGATCCAAGAATCCAGGGCGCGGCCCGCTCATCGTCCCTATGGAAGTATTCGATGTCGCAGATGCACCAGACGCCGCCGACGAGCAGCTTGGGGTGCTCCTTGATCGTCGTGGGCTCGACGAGCACGCCCTTGATGCCGAGGTTGGCGAACTCGGCTTGGTAGACGTCATCCTTCTCGTTGAGCGTCGCCGTGACCTTATCGATGATGCGGTGCCGCCCGCGCTCGCGAATGGTGGACTTCACCAACTCGGACTGGTTCCGGTGTACGTAGTGGTCGGCGAGAATCTTGCGCACCGTGTCGATGCCTGCCTGGATGGTGGCCTCGTCGTCCGATGCCGCGTACTGGCCGAGCAGGTACTCCAGTACGTAGGACGGCACGATGGCATTGCCTTTGACGGCCTTGACCAAGTCCTTGCGCACGACGACGCCCGGGAATTGTCGGTTGATCTTACGGTCCAGCTCACTCTGGACGGGCACATCGGCGATGGGTGCTCCCCGGTCCGTTTCACTCATGGCTGCGCTCTCCCTAGAAATCGAAATCCGAGGCGAAAGAGCGCTTCAGTGTGTACATCGCCTTGGCGTAAACGCGCCATTGGTTGGTGTTGGGAATCCGTTCCTCAAGCCGGAACTCGACAGCCCGGTTGTTGTAGTCGTTCGCATCTTGGCTCAGCAGCATGTGCGCGCTCTGATAGCGGTCGCGCTTGTCCGCCGAGTCTTGGTCGAACACCAGCTGGGGTTGGTTCGAGATAAGGGTCTCCCCGACGTAGAGCCCTGCGCGTGCGGTTCGCGCCTGCACCTTCTCGCTGACTGAATCCGTCTGGAACAACTTGACCACCAATTGGCCGGTGGTGATCGTGTCCGACTCGGGCAGCACCTCGATGTGGACAAGGCGGGTATCGCTCTTGCGCTTCTTGTTGATCGTCAACACTGGGACGACAATCTCCTGAAGGGAGGCTCCGCCGTGAACGAACCGCGAGCCCGCACCGGGAAGTCGCAGGCGATGAATCGACTTCGGAATCTGCACATCCAGGTCGCTGTCGAGGCCGAGCTGCGCTGCAGTGAATGACTTGAAGGCCGGGTCATCCTTCAGCCCGCGACCGAGGACGTATCGGCGATTAGTGACCTTGATATCGTCGCCTTGGGGGAGGGTCGATAGGTAGAACGCGTCTGCCAGCGAAGTGTCTTGGAACAAGAAGCCGTGATCGGCCGTTATGAGGATGTTTGTCGCATTCGCATTCGTCAGTCGCTTGACCAGATCGACCAGCTCACGCTGCGTCTCCTCGGCTGCCTCGAAGACTTGGCGCTCGGTGCCTGCCTTGTCCCCAGTCGCGTCGATGCGGTTGTGATAGACGTACAACACCTGGTGCTGCTGGTACAGGTCTCGCAGCTCGTCTCGCGTCAGCGAGAGCACTTCCTCAGCCTGAATGGCCCGCCCGCCCACGGCATCGAGGATCTTGCCGCGATTCACGGTGCCATCCGAGCGGTGACCATCGACGACGACAGGATCGCCGTCCTTCGAGTGCCCGATTTTGCTGTGCGGTAGGAGGGCAGCCATTCCGAGCTGGGTGTAGCTCGGTAGCACACCGAGCATGGCATCGAGGGTCGCGTCGAAGCGGTCCTCCTGCCGAATGCGGCTTCCGAGTTCATCGGCGACTTCGTACCGGAGCGCATCGGAGATGATTACGACCGCTTTGCGCCGGCCATCGCGGATGATCGGCTCAACGTGATTGTTGAAGAACGACGTTTGTGGGAAGACCACAGCGGACTGCCACCGGCCGACGCCATCGACCTGCTGCTGCCAAGCGTTACCCAGGTCATAAAGAAACTTGTTCGCATAGAATTTCTCGACTTCCGTTCGCAGCGTCTCCAGAGGTCCCGAGAACTCTGCAGTGCGGGCTGCGTAGATGAACTGCCGGTACAGCTGGTCGATGCGGAACCAGTCGTGGCGGTAGCGGTCCAGGCCATCATCGAACGACTGCATCGAGACATCCAGCGCGTGCAGCGCAGTCAGCAGGTCGGAGGCGCTGCCGATCGCGGCGTATAGATTGCGGTAGTCGTCGATCCAGATGCTGCTCTGGCGCCCACGGATGACCTCGGTAACCTCACGGGCGGTGACTCCCCGGTCGGCAACGGCCCGAGCAAGGCCGCTGATGATCTTGCGGTCAGCCTCCTCGAATAGGTCGTTGCCCAATAGGTCGCGGAAGCTCGCGTCCTCGATCGTGTTCGCGTAGTCCAAGTCGCGCGCAGTCCGCCTCGCGCAAATTGTCAATGCCTTCTGGCTACGACGATCATTGCGTAGGCTGGCGAAATCCAGCTGGATGTTGCGGAGGCCACCAGGGCGGCCGGACGTGAAACCGGCGGTCGCTTGCCTGAACACCCACAGTACGAAATCGGCGATGCTCGGGCTTGGCGACGCGTACCCATAGATCGAGTTGACGCCGTGCCAGTAGAACTCGTCAAGGCCGTACTCGGCTAAGGCGCTGTACTTCGCGTCTCCGTCGCTCGCGTTCTCGACCAGAAGGGTTCGGGTGATCTCCAGTAGGCTGTGCTCACGCTGGCTAAGGAGCACCGCGCACATCTTTGCACGCAGCTTGTCAGCATCATCGTTGACGTCGAGTAGCGCCTTCAAGCCCTGTACTCGTTTGGTCGCTCGAAAGAACTTCGGGTGCGCCCCTATTGCATCTCCGATCCCGATAGCGGTGAGTCCGAGATCCTGTTGTACTAGCGACGCCCGGTCAGCCGTGAACACCCCGTACGCCAGCTCGAGGTCGAGCAGCCAGTTGCCGAGTCCAGTCGGTATGGCACCCGCGCGGTAGATTAGGAACCGCGCCCCTGGATCCATATGCAGCACCCGGTTCTTGACCGCATACTCGTCGTTGGCGACGCTCAGGGTTTCCACTCCCTCTAGCGCGAGTGTGTCGAGGTCGGAGGCGTACTCCACTTCGGGGTCGTGCCAGAACACCACCCGCTGCGTCTCGAAGCGCCGTTCAAGGTGGGGGCGGACGGTCGTTGCGTCACTCATCGGCTGCCTCCAGGCCCGGGATCTTCTTCAGCGCTGCGCCGAACTTCGGGTAGTTGACCTTCACGCCGTCGTCGAGGTCGATGTGCACCTGCTGGGTCGCCAACGGGTACAGCACGTCGCGCTCGTACTCGTCGAGTTCCAGTAACGCTTTGCGCAGGCGATCGGTCTCCTTCTGCGCGGCAGCTTGCTGCCGAGGCGTTTCAGCACCGACGGCGAGGCGCTCATTGTGCTGGCGGCTGGCCTCAAGCTTTGCCTTGAACTCGCGAAGGTACTCGTTGAGCACAGTCGAGATGGTCGACGGTGTGTAACGATGCATGTAGATCAGCGCGTTGAACGACCCTTGGGGGCTAGAAAATAGCCAGTAGATAGGGCGCTTCTTGTATCGCTGGACATGGTCCTTGTAGAGGGACTTCACAAAGTAGTCGCGTGGCTCCTCGACGCCCAGCGACTCGGTGACGAACCTCAGGTTCGCCTCGAAGTTGTGCTCGCCGAAGGCGACACGCAGGAACTGCCGAAAGCGTGCCACGATGTCATCCTCGAACCAATCCCCGTCCACGATTGGAATCACGTTGTCCTCATCCGGCATAAACGTCGGATTAGGCACCTTGGCGAGGTAGTCCTGCAGCGTGTCGCCCTGATTCGCGAGTATCAGTCCCGGCGCATCGAGGCTGTAGCGGCCGAGCATGCAGCCAACTGCATAAGATACGATGTCGACTACTAGGCGGTGCGACTTCAGCACGACTCGAGCGGTTGCCGACTGATCAGGGAACTCATATTGTGCGTTCGCGTTGATCGTGAGGCTACGCGGATCGACAGGCGGCAGGGCCTCGTCATCGAAAGAAACCAGCCCCAGGCCCCGCGACACGATCAGGTCGATCTCAGCCTGCAACTCACCCAATCGCTCAGTCACACCATCGTCACCACGCCGAACTTCGTCTAGCGCGTCACATAGGCGCTCGCCTGCTGCGGCCGCAACCAACTGGTTGGCGGTGAAGTCCCACGACGTCTCACGGTCGTTCCAGTCTGCTTTCGTGAGTTCGATGGCTGCGAGAACAAGCTCGTCGAGTCGCGGAGATCTGCTGACCGGCATGCGTGCGACATCGCCAGGAACGAAGTTCATCGTCGGTGTCAGCGTCTGTAGCAATCGGGACACTGGCGAGGAGTTCAAGCTTCCGAGCACGCTGAGAAGTGCATCATCAGAAAAGAGCGATGACCCTCCGGAACTGAAGATGAACCCCGGAGGTGTGTATCGAAAGCTCGGCGGCCCGCTCGAAACAGCGCCCCAGGTCGATGACTCCAGGAAGTAGTACTCCTCGCTACGGATCTCCTTCGTGTAGGAGCCGCCTCCATAGCGGGCAACGATGAAGTCCTTGAGCTCTTGGCCGTTGTCCTTCCAATTGATCAGCGTCTCGTTGAGGCCATACCATCGTCGGTATCCCCCTCCCTTGTTCAGCGGGTACCAGGTGCGACTGAGACCGAGGTTCTGGTAGTCCGTTGGGAAGCAGGTTCGGCTAGCAGCCACCTCGTACCACCGCCGCGTGAAACGTGCATCGTTGAGAGTTACGAGGCCCTTCCTTGGCGTTGCTACATCCGACACTTTGTTCGCCTCGACAAGTGCGCGGAGTTCAGCTTCCGACAGCCAGTAAGCGATCGGTGCGCCCTGCACTTCAAGCAGCCGTCGGCTCCGCAGCACGAACCGATCGCTCGGGTCACGAATCAGGCGAACGCACTCCTGCGCCTTGGCAGATTCTGAGCGTCCCGCTGTGAGGTTGAGATAGACGCCTCGTCGCTCAGCAGCTGAATTCCGAGAGACAACGAAGGCGACGGTCGACACGACGTCGCCACCAATGGAGTCGAAGGCCCCGCTCCCAAGGTGAGCGAGCACCTCGACAGTCGTCTCACTCAGTAGCTTCCCCCGGAGTGCGGCAAACGACGAAAGGAACATCCACGACTGCATGGTGATCATTCCAACCAGTCCGCGGGGCACGACAAGCCTCGTGCACCGGTCAATAAACATCGCGAAGAGGTCTGCCTTTGAATTGGCGAATTTCGCCTTTGCGAACTGGGCCAGCCCGGAGCCCATGTTCTTGCCACCCATGTACGGCGGGTTTGCGAGGGCGACGGCGTAGCCCCGCGTGAGATACGCGGCCTGTGCGACGACGCGCCCAGCCCGATCAAGCAAGTCAGCCTTGAGTAGGTCCCCACCATCGTCGAGTGTTTCCAGGTGACCCGCGAGCCGGGCCGTGAGGTCAGGATCGGGCTGGATAAGTGAGCCCAGTGTGTCTGCCTCAGTGAAATCGTTCCAGAACGCGACCTCTTCGTGGCGGTCGCCGCCTCCCGTGATGAGGAAGTCGAGTTCGTCGGGTCCGAACGAGATCGGTTCGAGCACGCAGATGTTCGGCTCGGTCCGCTTGCTGAAGAACGTGCGCTGACGCGCTCGGGCCTTCATGGTTAGCGCGAATGCAGCGAGCGCACCTGCGCGAGGGTCGATCTCTGTGCCGTAGAGGTTGTTAGTGAGGATCAGCCCGGGAATGTCGGCCGGCGCGTAGCCCTCCTCCTCGTAGACCGCGAAGAGCAGGTCGAAGGCGTAAGTGAGCATGTGGCCGGAGCCGCATGCTGGGTCGATGATCTTCAGCTCCTCGAGATTGGCAACCTTGAGGTAATCGGTCTCGTCATCGACCGGAGCGATGTAGTACTCCATCTGGTCGGCCAGGCACGATGTGGGTCGGTTCAGCAACCAAAGCCGCCCGAGGGAATTCTCAACGAGGTAGCGGACGATCCAGTGCGGCGTGAATAGTTGGGTGGCAGCGGGAATCTCGGCGGCTCCCGCCTTCTTGTTCTTCTTGAACCCGGCGAAGACGTCATCCTTGCGCTCCGAGATGTAGAACTGGTAGAGCCATCCGATGACTTCGACGTCCTGGCAAACGTCACCGGTGAGTACTGCAACCGCGCGGGCCAGCACGGATTCGTCGGCAAGCAGGTTCGATGGAATGAGCAGCTCGGTGTAGTCGCCTTCACGCTCGAACATGAACGGCATCGACCGGTTCCAATGCCGGCAATACTCCGCGAGCAGCAGTGCGTACGCCTCACCCTGTGGGTCGGCGCTACGGCGGGTGCCGTCGAGCAGGCTCTTTACCGACTCCACGGTGCTCGGGCTGGTGACGACCGCTGTGTCGATGATCCCGCGCTTGGCCTCAGCGAGGACCTCGGGCTGACCGCCCGCTCCGGCGCGCGCAGGTGAGACAACACCGATGCTGGTGTAACGGTTGGCGTCCATAAACCGGAGCGCGATGATACGGTTGAACCAGGTGTACGCCACCTTGTCCGTCACGGTGGCGCGGCCCGACTCGCCGCCCCCAGCCGCATTGACAGCCTTCTCCAGCCCGGCAATGGTGCTTGGCTGCTCTACGCGATTCGGCGATCCCGGCGCGAGAACCACGGAGATGCGCGCCGCCACCTCGCCGATGAGCGTGGTGCGCGCCCATGTGGCGAAGGACTTCAGTGGCGCGGTATCCATCAGAGTGCGATCCGCTTACCGTCGCTGAGGGTGGCCAACAGCGCGCTGCGGAGAGCGGCGAGGTACCGGTCGATGTCTTCGGGGCTCTCAAGCACGCCGTGGCAATCCGGCACGACGATGGTCTTGACCGAGACGGTCTGCTTGACGGACTTAGTCTGTGCTTCGTCGCCGCCGTTAGTAGGCGCTGCGGACGAGGCGAGCTGGTCTAGCAAGGACGGGTAGATCGACTCTGCAAAGCTGTTCGCCCATTCGCGGATGGGAGCGATCTGCGGCTCGCTGCCGACACGGGCGATGATCTGGTCGATCGATTGAGTGACCCGTTGCCGCGCGTCCTCGGTCGCGTTGCTGTAGTAAGCGGAAGCTCGCACTTCGGCCCTGCGACCTTCGATAGCGGCGATGACTGTCGCTCGGTTGGTCGCGAGGGCATCACTGATTTGCGCGTTGAGTGCCTCCGCGGCCTGCCTAAGCTGCATCATGCGGTTGCCACGGAATGCATCGGGGTCGTTCAGCAGCCGCCTGATATCAGCGTCACTGCCCACCGGAAGGTAGCCGAGGTTGTTCACGTTTGCCGCCAGTAACCCGGCGGCCTTGTCGTAGATACCGCTCTGACCGCCGTTGAGGAACGCTTGAATCGGGTCAATAAACTTCTCCTTGGCGTCGAGCAGCTCGTCGCCGAGGCTGAACTCGGTCAGGTACCACACGTCGGGTTTGCCGACGGCCTGTTCCAGTAGGGCAATGGTCCCAGCCAACTGCTCCACGAACGGGTACTTCGAACCGGCTACACGCGCCTTGAGTTCGTCAAGCCTTCCGCGCAGCTTGTCGCTGCCGTGCCGAGCCAACTCCAAAGGGTCCTTGGGCGCGCTCGCCTCATCGAAGAAGTCGGCGCAGAACTTGCGGAAGTTAGCAACCATGTGCTCGTCGAAATCCGTCTGCGGCGCGACCACAGCATGAGAATGCTTTTGTGTGTTGCGCAGTAGCACGGCGACCTCGCTGCGCTTGAGCACGTTGCTGTCGACGGATAGGGTGAGCTTCGACGTGCCGATAAGCCAGGCGATGACGACCTCGATCGAGGCGAGATCCCAGCCATAGGGTTTGGCCTGGAACGCGTCGACGATCGTCTTGACGGTCACCTGCTCGCCGAGGCGGTCTCGTCGCAGTACAAACGAGAGCACCTCATCGCCAGGGGTCACGAGCTTCGCGAGCGACGGGTCGTCGATCAGGAGCGACTGGTCCGGGTGGGCGAAAGTGGACACTTGCTGCTCGCTGTATGTCGTGCCGCCGAGCAAGCTGAGGTGGATATATGTGCGACTGATGAGATCCTGGAACCCATCGGCCACGCGGGTGATGGGGTCCTGCGACGTGGACGTCATGTCGGCGGCGTTGATCACGAGAGCCGCCTTGCCGACAGCGCGGCGGACGCGGTCGACTAGTTCCTTTTCGCGCTCGACGTTTTGCGCCGCCTTAGAGCGAAGGATCTGGTCCTCAATCGCCGACAGCGACGTCGTTTGTTTGCGCTTGATGTACTTCTCGGTCTTGATCAGCAGACGCATGTCGGAGAGCACACGCTCGTCGGGCTCCAAGATGACGCGCAGCTCGTCCTTGCCGGCGCTATGCATCCGGATTTCCTCAGGGCTGAACGGGTACTCCGGCGTGATGAAGTGCACCGCGAGTTCTCGCTGCTGTCCATACACCTGGTCGTCGAGTTTGTACCCGAAGGCGAAGTCCTGCCCGTTCTTTGTATACCGGAGCTTGCTGGTCTTGATGACGTCGCCCGAGAGGATCTTGCACAGGCGCCCCGACACGTCCGGAGGATCGATGTCGACGTTCTTGATCTCCTCTTCGATGACCTGCTCTTCGTTGGTCAGATACTCGTAAACGTTGCCGTTGCGCTGGACGTAGGTCTGAGTCTCCAGCAGCGTCAGCGCGTCCTGCACCTGATTCGACAGGGCAGGCAGGTCCAGACCGAACCGGTCGTAGACCAGCACGGTCAAGTTCCGTGACGTGGCCTGGTAGCTTTCGACGTACTTAACCAGGAACAGCGCTTTTAGCAATCTCACAGCCAATTGGTTGTCGAGGTTGCGCTCGGCCACGTCAATCGAGCGCTGTGCCGCGGACTTCAGCGACGCGCGGATGCCCGCGAACATATGGTCGAATGTCGCAAGCCTGCCGACCTCGACGTCGCCTATGTCCTTGGCGACCTGCTGAACCACTCCCAGCATTGAACGCTCGCCGACGGAGCTGTTGCGGCCCTCGAAGACGTTATGGTCGGAGATCCCCTCGATCGCCGCCTGGAACAGCGGGAACTGGTAGCTGACAAATGGGTACGTGCCGACGAAGTGGGCCTCGTCGGCATAGTTGCGGTACGTCTTCGCGCCATCCACGAAGTCGAATAACGTCTTGAAGTTCGCTGACTCCGCCGCGTAGATCTTGCTCAACGCATCCTTGCCCGCATCGTTCTTTTCCAGCAGACGCTTACGGATGACCTCCTCAACGTCGGCGCTGGTGAGCTTCACGCGGGTCTTGAACCGGGCCTGAATCTTGGAAAAGTCGTCGCCCTGCCGCTTGGTGCGGTCGCCGACAACCTTCTCCATGTCTTCCTGGGACGTCACGAATACCCACGCCTGCCCCCGGCATTTGGTGTTCAGGGACTCCGCGATCGTTTGGAGATTCAGCATCAGATGCGTGTTCGACCCGATGAACTGACCGACTTCATCAACGAAGAAATTCAAACGGAAGCCGGGGTTCTGCTTCGCGAGCCACGCCTTCACTTCGCCGGCGAAGTCTTCGATGGATACCGAATACTCGTTGCGGTACTTAGTCAGGATGTTGGTCGGCGTCCCTTCAGATTGGCCGCTTACCTCGGCATAAGCCTGGGCCACATTCACCTCTTCGAGCACACCCTCCTCGCGGCCTTGAGCCCAGTCGCGCCCTGAGATACGCGCATATGCGGTCTTGAACGCCTCGTACTCGCCGCGGTTGTCCATGTCGCGTTCGAACCGGGCAACGTGTCCCTGGTTGCCGAAGTATCCGCGACTCTCATCGAACACCTTGACGAATACCTTTAGTAAAGCGTCGGCCTGGTCCTTGGAAATGAGCGTCGCCTTCTGGTCGATGTTGAAAAGCAGGCTCTTGGCCGGGAGACGGCCAGCTTTGGCCAACAGCGCAGGAAGGAACGCACCCTCGGCCTTGGTTTGGAAACTTTCGGACACGCGCTCGCGCGGGAACTCCTGGCCAGCCACATCGCCAAGGAGGTGGGCGAGCATCTTGAGCAGATGCGACTTACCGGAGCCGAAGAAGCCAGAGATCCACACCCCGTTGGCGTTGGTGTAGTTCGTGTAGGCCTCAAGCAGCTGCTCCAAACCCTTGGACACCTCGTTCGTCAGGACGTACTCGTCTACCTCGGTGCCCAGGTAAGCGGTGTCATCAGCCTTGATGACACCTTCGATCGGGCGCTGCACGTCCTTGTCAAAGATCGCATTGAGCTTCATCGAGTCAAGCCTCCTGTTCCAAGATGTTCTTGGCCCGGTAGTACTGGTCGTCCTTGAGTCGCCCGAACAGCACAAGCGACGACCCCAACGTGTCGGACTGCTCGTAGCGGCCAGGGAAGAACATGAGCATCGGCTTGCCGGTCACGACGCTCTGCAAGTTGTTCAGCACGTTGTGCGAGCGAATGTAGGGGAAAACCTCGCCGATACCGGTGAGGAAAAAGATGTCAAAGTCGCCCTCGGCGAGCTGGGCGCGGATCGCGGGCGCGATGTGGAGCTGCGGGTCGAGCATCCCCTGGAGGAGGTCCCGAAAGTCGCCCTTGTCCTGCTCGGGTTCGAGCGCGAGCAGATTTTCCCAAACACCACGCTCCTTCAGAATCTCCACCGAGAGGTCGTAGAGGTTGACCTCCCGAACCTGGATGCCTTCGTTCGCCAGTCGGTTCTTGATTCGCTTCTTCGAGTTGGCGACCTCGAGCGCATCCTCGGGGTCGTAGGGGTAAATGAAGAAGGGCACCTCGTTACCCAAACCCTCCATCTGGAGAAACCGCCGACCGCTGAGCACGGCGAACAGGTGCTCTTCCTGCTCGGACAGCCCTGACACCGTCATTGCGTATCTCCAGTCACTTTGGCGCTTGTTGGGAAGAACCGCACATCGCTAGGGGATCGCTTCTGGAGTGCCTCAGCCGCTCTTGGCGACAGCAGACACGGCAGGATCTCACCCGTGTCTGATAAAAGTTCCGCCTCGCGGAGCATTAGGTACACCGTCGTGCGGAGCTTTCTCAGCGTCGAGCTGGTGAGCGTCGAAAGCTCCTCGTGCCACATCGCCTTCGCCCGCACGAAGGCCTCGAAAAGCTCGGGCAGGAGCGTGGGGGTTAGCAACAGGAAACGTTCACGCACGACCTCCTCGGCGAATGCGCCGACCAGGTCGTATCGGCGGCAGGCCGCGGCCCACATAAGATGCCCGCGCTCCGTGGCGGTCCCTTCCAGGAGCAATGTAACCTCCTCGTCCGACAGCTCTTCGAGTCGATGCACAAGTTCGCGGCTGAGCCGACGCCCGGTTGAAACGGTGCGTGCCTGGAGCAGGTTGTCCGCGTCGATCACCGAACGCACTGCGCGCCAATCTTGGCTCTGGAGGAATAGAGGGGCCGCGACCACCGCCTCTCTCACAAAGAGCCCACCGACGCCAAATGAGAGCCGGTAGCTCGAAGCTCTCGTCGTCATATCCGGCAAAGCGCAGGCCTTCCCGGCTTCAGGACGGTTCCGTGGGAGACATCGAGGGCCCCGTCGTGGTCACGGTTTGAACCAGCGCGCGGACCCGCACGGAGGGATAGCTCATTGAGATGATCCCAATCGGCGACTGAGCGTAAAACGGCCGCCGGGGATGATTCGAGCACTACGTTCGGGGAGAGCTTGCAGGCGTCGGCGGTAGGCCGCCTTGCGGCAAGCTGCTGAACAGAATCTGCGTGGACGACCTCTGGCCAGCAGTGCAAAGGGCTGATCACAGCTGGCACACAGCGGCGACGGTGCCATCGCGTCAAGAGAAAATGAATCGGAAGTTGACACGGCATGGACAAGTTAGCAGGTTTTTGTCCCGCGCAAGGCATACCATCACAGGCCACGGGCAGCGTCCGCCTCAATTCCCCAATTCGAGATCATTCGTACATATCGCTTGGATCACATCGCCGAACTTGGGCCTAGGAGTCAGGTTGATCGGAACATCTAACGTTTCGATCGAAGCATGGCCGGCACCTCACCGCGTCTAAAACGTGGGCGCACCAGTCAAGAGGGTCCGGATACAGTCGTTGCTCTGACCCACACGACGCGCTCGCGCGGTGTACCCACACCGACACGCCTCCAGTGCCCGGATCGTTCATGAGCGACCGGAGATCGATGGGACCGGCGACCGATCTCCAACTCGGTCGGGGCAGGGCCATCTTGGTCCCCCAGAGGGATGATTGCCCGGGCAGCCACGAAATGGCGGTGACGCTGCTCGTCCACGTGGAGAGCGCCCTCCACGAATACCTCCTCGCCGCTAGCGACTTTAGGAGGGCCATTCCCCTGGTCGGGAACGGCCACGAGATAGCGCTCGATGATGGGCTCACCCCTCCCCTCTGTCAGGGTGGCGACCAGTAGCCGCCAAGAAGATGTCACCTCGTCAAACCGAGGCGGAGTGGCTACCACGCCCATCAGGAAGACCCTATTGACGGACATGTCGTGACCGGCATGAGCAGGCATCGTTTGGGCTTGCCGGGCGCGGCCGGGCCAGCAGGGCCCCGGAGATCGGATCGTAAAATGAGGACACTATGTTCACGCTGATGCGCTAGGCTACACCCCGAGGATCGACAACGTCGAGAGGAGCCATCGTGGAAGGGAGATCCCTCGGGGCAGCCGGCAGCCGCGTGATCGGGCTGCTGGCGCTCGCACTGGTCTGTGCTTTGGCGGGCTGCGGGGCCCCCAGCTCCCCGACGCCCACACCCCCAAAGCCCACGCTGTCGCCGTCAGCCTTAGCCACCAACTACCGCTACCTCAACCCGGCCCTTTACCCTGACCGGGACACTCCCATTGGGCAGGCGTCGGCGCAACTCCAAGCCGTCTGGACGCCGTACGACGTCACGGTGATCCCCGGCCGCCACCTGCTCGACAGCATGCGGTCGCCGCCGCAGGTGCTCAACATGACGAACGGCAAACTATCGGACGCGGATGCGGAGGCGCTCGCCTGGGCGGAGTATCGTGAAAACGCGTTCTTGGGCTGGTTGGAGTCGAACGTACAGCCGAGGCTGAACGACCATCTTCGTGTCCACGGCCTGTTCAACGGCGTTATCGGAAACGCTGTGCGCGCGGGTCAGGCAGTCACCGATCCCGCCTGCGGCTTGTATGCCGCCCAAATCGCAGTAATCCCTGTCGATCAGACGGTGGTCGCTTTCGAAGCAGGCAAAGGCTACTCGGTGACCTCGCAATTTGCTCTCGTGGATCGATACAAGGCGCCATGCGCGGTTGTTACCGCCGCCGGTCCATTATTCACGGCCGCCTCGGACGTCGTGATCATCGAAACGGGAGCGATCCAGCACGACGATGTCCTGGGTGATCTCTTCTTTGCCCAGAGCGGTCGCGACTGTGAGTCAGGATCGGCGATATCGGCATGCGGCTCCGTGTGATGAGGCGCAACGCCGCCGTGGCCATCCTCGTTTTTCTTGCTTGGTCCCTTCTGACGCAGCGAGCTTTCGCTGATATTGGCGGCGGGCCGACAGGGAGCAATGTGTGTCCAGGAGGTCAGGCGCAGTGGACCGGCACGCGCACAGCGCCGAGTGCCTACACCTTGAACTCTTCCGCCGGCATCCAATGCTACTCGCCCCAGGTGAACACGACCGCCGGCGACACTGGCCATGCCACGAACGACGGCAGTCCACAGCCGGCGGGACCGTGCCAGGCAACGGCGACGTCACACATCGCGGTTGGCCCGCTGCTGCCCAACGGCACGCGAACCATCTCGTGGTGGGACCCGAACAGCCAATCGGTCGCGTCTTCGACCATTGCGGACAACGCTGCCGACCAGGCCGAGACGGGGTTCTTCAGCGACCAGGCTACCGAACCGCTGTCGTGGGCGGCATGGTGGATGGGGTCGGCCACTGGAACGATTCCCTGGAAGACGGTGAATGCTACGTGGGTCAATGGTGTCTGCACCGGCACGTGGAAGCAATCACTCCCCGCGACGTGCGGATACAGCCGGCTGGTGTACTCATGCTCGGTCATCGCCGATGTCCTGCCGGTGCTGCCACTGGCATACACGGCTCCGCCACCGTTGGTCGTGGCTCCCCTGTTGGCGAGTGCCGAGGCACAGGTACAGCAGCAGCTGAGCGGCGGCCAGGTGACATCAGAGTTCGCGAGCGGGAGCCTGGTACCGAAACACGGTCTGATCGTGCGGGTGCCCGTCTGCTTCTGGGCGCCGGGCGCGACCGTCGCGTCGGCCAAGCAGTTCGGCCTCGTCGCGCCGGAGGCAGGTCCCGGCCGCCAGCTCGTCGTCAACTACGTCGCCTCGGCGAGCGAGGACGAGACGTGGTGGGATTTCGGCGACGGCACGAGCACCACGCAGACCGGGGTGGACACCACGCAGCCGTGCGCGGTGACCCACACCTACTACCACGTCTCCGCCGACGCGTACGGCAGCGACCACCAGCACACCCCGCCGCCCGGCCAGAGCGATCCCTTCCCCGACACCGAGCCGGCCCCCGACTACCAGTCCGTGGTGGTCTGGCACCACATCCACTTCTCCCTGACCGCGTACTACGTTCAGAGCGACGGCACCCAGTACGCGGTCCCCGTGCAGAGTGGCGCGGACGCCGACTTCTGGGTGCCGAGCCAGCCCGAGTGGGTCCAGGTGCAGCAGATCGAGTCGGTGCCCTTCGTCTGCCCGTGCCCGACGCCCGCGGCCCAGTGAGGTGCGACGCAGCATGAGCGGCCAAGCCACCGTGGAATTCGGGCTGGTGATCGGGGTTGTCCTGCTCCTCATCCTCGGCGCCGTCCAGGTCGGGCTCTACGCCGTGGAGCGGAACAACGCGCTCTCGGCGACCGAGCAGGGTGTGCTCACCGCGGTGTCGGCGCAGAGCTCACCGGCCGGCCGGCCCGCTGCTGCCGAGGCCGTGTTCACCGCGATCAGCATCCAGCTCGATGCCGGCCTGTTCGGCGCTCACGCCGTCCGCAGTGACGCGGTCGGCGGTGTCTGTCCGGCGCTCAGCCCGACGTGGCCGGTCGGAGAGGTCCACGTCTGTTCCCAGTACAACGCGGCCACCGGGACGGTGACCGTCAGCGTCCGCGGCTGGGTGCCGGCGCTGGTCCCGCCCCACTTCGGCATCAGCGGCGGGCGCGACTGGGCTCTCGGTCTTGACCTCCACGAGGTGGCGCATGTCGCGACGTTCTCCGCGTAGGCCGCACCGCCGCGATCGGCGCGGCGAGGACGCCCAGGCCGTCGTCGAGGCGGCGCTGGTGATCCCGCTGCTGTTGGCCGTGCTCCTCCTGTTCGTCGGCGCGGTCCAACTTGCCGAGGCGGTCAACGAGGTGCGCACCGCGACGACGGTGGCGACGGTGTCCGCCTTCTCCGTCCCTGCCGGTGCGCCGACGCAGGCGCTGGCGGCGGTCGACGACTCCTTCCAGCAGAGCATCAACTCGGGCGACGTCACCAAGCGGACGATCAGCTGCCCGCAGAGCGACGGCAACCAGTACCTCTACACCGGCGCCGCTGCCCGGGGCATGTACGTGTCGTGCCATGGGTCGGGAACCGTCGACTTCTCCAACAGCGTCGTCGGCATCCTCTGGCGCTTCCCCGTCACCGTGGACCAGGACGCAAGCGTCCCCGTTCCCCTGTACCGACAGTGCGCTCCGGGGGCGAACCCGTGCTGACGCCGCGACGCCGCGGCGAGCGCGGCCAGGTGCTGCTGTTCACCGGGCTGCTGTTCGTCGTCGTGCTGGTTGGGCTGATCGCTGTCGTCGGCGACCTGCTCACGCTCAGCAACGCGGCGGCGAAGGCTCGCGATGCCGCCTTTCTCGGGGCCCAGGCGGGCGGTTCGGACGTCGACATCGCCAGTGCCGCGAGCACCGACGTGCCGAGCAGCGGCACCCTCACCCTGTCGCCGGCGGCCGTCGGCGACTGCCACGGCGCCGCGCTCACGACCGACCCGGGGAGCACGGTCTCCTGCACGGTGTCAGGTGGCCGTATCACCGTGTCCGTCACTCACGTCGTCAACCTGCCGGTGCAGCTTTTCGGGCGAACCGCAACAGTGCACGCTCAGGCCCAGGGGGGGCCGGCGGCAGGCACGGTGACGGCACGGTAGGCAGGGAAGGAGGAGTCATGCGTCGCACAGTCGCCATCGCCGCGGTGGTCATCGCCATGCTCGCCGCGGTCGGCATCGCTGCCGGCGTGCTCGTCGTCAACGCCGGGGCGAAGACGACGGCCTGGGTGACGACACAGAACCTCCCCGCCGGGGCCACCCTCGACAGCTCGAACGTCCACCAGGTCCAGCTCTCGACGGGGACGGACCCGTACACGGTGATGACGACCTCGCCACTGGGACGCCAGCTCGCCCACGGCGTGCAACCGAACGACATCCTCCGAGCCGATGACTTCGTTTCGTCGACAATGGTCGAGGTGCCGATCACCTTCAAGCTCGCCCCCGGGCTGGTCGTCAACGACGTCATCGACATCTACGCGATCGGGGGCGGGAGCGGCACGGCTGCGGTCAACGCCGCCGAGGGGACACGGCTGATCGCCCGCGGTGTCACCGTCGTCGCCGTCGGCAACCCAGCAGTGATCTCCGTCCCCGCCGCCGAGGAGCCGCTCTGGGTGTCGCTGTCGTCGTCGAGCGTGGCGCTGATCGCGACGCGGTCGACGGGAGTGAATGTACCCACCACAGACCATGCGTACACAACCGGCGAGGTGCTCGCCCTGCTCGCCCAGCTGGCCGCCGGGAACGCGTCCGCCCCCACCGCAGCCTCTCCCTCCCCCAGCCCGTCGGGGACTCCCTGACCATGCCGTTGCGCATTGCGGTGATGACCACCAGCCCGGGCCAGGGCTCGACCACGTACGCCGTCGGGCTGGCGTGGTCGGCTGCCGCGGACCGGACCGTTCGGCTCGTCGACGCAGACCCCGCGGTTGGGACTGTGCGGACGCTGTTGGACATCCAGGGTCCAACCTCCATCGAGACCGTGGTCGGCTCCGCCGCGGTGCCGGCGTCCGCGCTGGAAGCCCAGAGCGTGGTTATTGCCAGCCGACCGCAGCTGCGCGTCGTCCCCGGCTTCCGGCGTTGGGAGCTCCGCTCCGCCCAGGTGATCGGCCGCGTCGCCCCTGGCCTGGCTCAGCTCCCCGACGACGTTGTCATCGCCGACCTCGGCTGCCCCTTCGACCCGCCCGACGGCGGGAGTCCCTCGGCACTGTCGATGCTCGGGGCGCATTTCGACGCCATCCTCGTGGTCATTCGCGCCCAGGCGGACCTGCTCGAGCGCGCCCTCCGCCTGCTCGACGGGGTTCCCCTGAGCCGAGCGCGGCTGGTCATCGCCCGGCCGCCCCACCGCCGCGAGATGGGAGCGACGCTCGACCTACTTCGCGAGCACCTCCCCGCGCTCGCCGTCCCGCTGGAGTGGGACTGGGACCCAGCGCGCGTGGTCCGCCAGGGAGTGTCGGGCGTGCCGCTGCACCGCACCGGCATGCTCGAGGAGACCGGTCTGGTCGGCGAAGGGCGTGCCGTCGAGGCGGCCAGCCGCGGCCGGGCGCTTGCGCGCTTCCGTCCGCGGCGGAGCGAGCCGTGAGCGTGCTGCGCGCGGTCGATGCCGTGCCGCCGGCGCGGACTCCGTGGCCGAGCGTTCCCGTTGAGCTCAACGCCGGTGTCGAAGCGGTGGCCGCCCTGCTGGGCGCCGAACGCGGCGGCGGTCGGATGTCGGTGGAGTGGGAGCGGCACCTGTGGGGCCGGGTTCACCGCGTCGTCGATCGCGTCCTCGCCTCCCCCACCGAGTTCGGCTTCGATCGCGCCCTGGCAGTGCGCCTGGCCGAGTCGCCGCCGCTGGCCGACACCTTCCGCTGGGGATGCTTCGTGCGCTCCAGCATCCTCTGGCCGCTCTCCCGGCTCGTGTACGGGCCGCCCTGCGAGGAGATCCGCCGCGGCGCCGGGGTGTGGGCGGTGGAGACGCCCGAGGAGATGCTCCGCATCGAGGGCGACGAGCCCGCCGAGTTCAGCGCCGACACCGCGCTCGAGGCGGACCGCAAGATCATCCAGTGGCTGCGCGGCCCGCTCGGCGTGGACGGCGTGCAGGGCCCGCGCTCGCTGACCGAGGTCACCCCGTTCGCGGAGGCGTCGCTGGCGACCAGCCGTGGACCGATCCGCATCGCCGCCACCATCGACCCCGCTGTCTCCGGCGACTTCGCGCTCAACCTCACCGTCCGCCTCGTGCGCGTCGCCGGCCCCGCCAACCTCGCCGACGCCGTCGCCGCCGGGGAGATGCGCGCCGGCGTGGCCGAGTTCCTCCGCGCCGCCGTCCGGAGCCGCCTGAACATCCTCGTCACCGGCGACACCGCCGTCGGCAAGACCACGCTGATGCGGACTTTGGCCGGCGAGTTCGACCCCGACGAGTGGATCGTCACCGCCGAGGACACGCCCGAGCTGGAACTGAGCAGCCGCCTCGCCCGTGGCGGCGTGGCCTGGCACGAGCTCACGTACGCCTTCTCCAGCGTCGGCGCTGCCACCAAGGACGGGGCGGCGCCGATGACGCTGGAGGACACGGTCCGCCACGCCTTGCGCCACCGTCCCGCCCGCGTCATCCTCGGCGAGGCGCGCGGCGCCGAGGTCGCCGACGTCTTCGAGGCGATGACCGCCGGCCACGAGGGATCGCTCGCCAGCGCCCACGCCACCAGCGCCCAGGGCGGTCGCGAGCGCGTCGCCTACATGGCCGCTAAGTCATCCACGCTGCAGGGCAACGCCGAGCTGGCCCATCGCCTCCTCAACCAAGCGGTCCACGTCATCGTCCACCTCGCCCGCAGCCACCGCGGGCCGCGCCACGTTGCGTCCATCGTCGTCTACTCCGACGACGGCGCCGCAACAGTGGTGTACGACACCGACTCCGAGGGCCGGCTGACCCGCCAGGCCTTCACGCTGGAGCAGCTCCCCGGCCGGATCCGGCGACGGCTGGAAAGTTCGTTGGCGGAGATCCCTGAGCCGTGATCGCTGTCGTCCTCGTCTGCGTCATCGTCCTCCTCGCCGGGGCGGCGCTGCTCGCCGCGCTCATCGTCGACGTCACCCCCGGACGCACTGTGGTCGCGCCCACGTCGGTGCGCCGCGTCCTCGAGGGTGAGCGCGAGTTCGCCGGGGCCGTGGGCATGTCGTGGCGCGACTGGCTGCTCATCCGCGTGGTCGTGCTCGCCGGCGCCGGAGCGCTGGCCTGGAGCACGCGCGTCGCCTTCGTCGTCGTCCTCGCGCTGGTCCTCGGCGTCGTGGGCCCGCGGTTGCTGCTCGCCGGCCGGGCGGAGCGTCGCCGCATCCGCGTCGCCCGTGCTTTCGTCGCCCTGTTGCGCCGCTTCGCCGCCCGCCTCGAGGCGAGCAACGAACCCTTCGACTCCATCCTCGCCGAGAGTGCCGCCCGCGCCCCGTCCGAGCTGGCCTTCCTGCGTGCCGCGGCGGCGAGTCGGGACGTCCTCAGCGCGGTGATCGCAGCGGTGGCGGCGGCGCGGTCCGAGCTGCTCGAAAAGGGGCTGGTGACCCTGCTCGTCTCGCGGACGCGCGACCGCATGGCGCTCGCCGAGCTGCTCGTGGACCACCAGATCCCCGAAATCGAGGCGCTCATCGACGAGGCCGAGGAGATGCGCACGGTCCGCAGCGCCCAGAACGCGACCATCACCGTGCTCGCCGGCGCGGTGACCTTCATGTTCGCGTTCCTCAACGGAGTGCCCCCGCTCCACGACTTCTACGCGTCGCCGACTGGGAGCATCGCGCTGGTGGTCGTCGTCCTCGTCTTCATCAGCGCGGTGGGGGCGATGAAGCTGCTGCTTCGCCAGCCCCGGCTCTTTCACTGGGACCTCCAGCGTGTGGCCCGCGACGTGGCGAGGATCGGCGGTGCCTGAGGTCGCTGTCATCGTGTTCGTCCTTGTGGTGCCACTCGCCGGCTTCGTCGCCCTACAGCGCGCCGGGGCCTTCATCGTCGCCGAGGAGGCAGCGATCCTCCGGGTCCAGCGGCGCCTCGCCCACGAACGCCACCGCACGCTGGACCGGCTGCCCGGACGCAGCATCGTGCGCCGCCTCGACGAGTTCCGCGACCTGCGCCGTCTGCTGCTGGTCGCCGGCGACGACCGCACCCCCGGCACGTGGGCACTCCGGCTGGTCGGCGGCATGCTCCTCGTCTTCGGTGGCCTCATCGTGATCAACCTCCTGACGGTGGCGGCGGGCGACGGGGTGACCATCGCCTGGCAGGCGGTCCTTCTCCTCGTCCTCGCTGTCCCCGTTCTCGGACTCTTGCGCCTCCGCCTCCGCGCCGCGCGTACCCGAGCCAGCGCCGGGCGAGCCTTTGCCGAGGTGGCGGCGGTGCTGGCCGCGGTCGGCGGCCGCCCGCCGCTGCGCAACCCCGCCCAGCTCGAGCCGACCGACCTCGTCGCCATGGTGGCGACGTGGATTGATGACCCCGCCCTGCGCGCTATCACCGCCGGCAACCGCTGGCGACGGCTCAACGACGAGGCGCACTCCCTCCCCACCTCGGAGGCGACGTGGTTCCAGCGCATCGGTGAGCTGTACGAGATCCCCGCCGCCGTCCGCGTCGGCGAGGTGGTTCGGGTCAGCCGTGAGGCGAACCCCAAGGACGTCTCGGCCCGCTACCTACGCACCGCTCGCGACCTGAGCCGGGAGCGCCTGGCGGACCTCCGTGCCCGCAACCGACGTGCCATGGTGACGCAGGTGGTGCCGATGCTCGGGCTGGTCGCCGCCCTGTTGATCCTCGTGCTCTCCGCCGTGGCCGCCATCCACCTCGGTGGTTCCTGAGGTGACCAAGTTGGGGCGAATCCGCACCGAGTTCCTCCTCGTCGCCGTGCAGCTGGGGGCGCTCGCGTTCATCCTCGGTGTCCCCAACCTCCGCGCCGTCGGCGACCTGGTCAGCAGTGGCTTTGCCACCAGTGCCAACGTCGTCGCCCTGCTCGCCGTGCTGGTGTGGACGGGGACCATCGTCCTCGCCGTCGTCGTGCTCGTGCGCGCGCTCCGGGCTGTCGACACCCCGCGGAGACGGAGTGCTGTGGTTCCCCTGCTCGCGCTCGTCGTGGGCGTCAGCTGTCTGGGGGTGGGCATCGCCCGCCATCAGAGCGCTACCTTCCAACCGTGCTGCGGGTCGCTCGAGCGCGCCCAGAGCCTGCTCGAGGCGGGCCGATGACCAGCCGAACGCTCGTCGTCGTCATCGAGCCGCGGGCTGACGCGCTGCGCATCGCCGCAATCATCGACGGACGCTCCGGCCTGGGCGGCGACGAGGTCACCGCGATCGTGCCTGACGAAACTCTGCTCGGTGACGGCTTCTGGAGTGGGGAGGCGGCGCAACGCTGGTGGGAGGAGATGCAACTCGACGACCGCGCGGCGGTGATGCTTGCCCGCGATCGTCCCGGGCTCGCTGCCGTCCTCGCCGGCGTCAGCGCGCCGTGGATCGTGTGGTGCAACGATGAGGCCGCGGTCGCCGCGTATGGTGGCGCTCCGTCGGTGACCACGATGTCGGCCGGCAACGTCGAGGACCTCGCCCAGCGCTGCGCGGAACACCTCGCGGGCAGCGGGTGGCGCTTCGGCCACCGCCCGTCGTGGGGTCCGTTCCGGCCGCGGGAGCGCGCGCCGTCATCGCAGGGGTTCGTCGATCCGCCGTTGTCGTCGACGGAAAGCAGCGACCCGGCCGTCGCCGCACCAGCCTTCGAGCGTCAGACGCCACAACCCGCGGTGGTCCCGTCCGCTGCGTCGAGTGAACCGTTGCCACCGCTGCCGACCTTGCAGTGGAACTCGCCGGACACGTCACCCGCGACTGTCGGCGCCCAGCTCTCGGTTCTCGCCGACGTCGATGAGGACGAGAACGAAGCGAAGACTGGCGAAAGTGCGCGCGTCCTCGCGGCGAGCATGGCGATGGCGGAGGCGCTCGCGCCGGTCAACGGCCACCGTCAGCCATCCGGCATCGGCCGCCGGATCGGCGCCCTCTTCGGCCGCCCCGACCGCAGCACCGTCGATACCGGTGCCGTCGGTCAGAAGTTGGCGGCGCGGCACGACACCGTCGTGCTGGTCGGCAGTCGCAAGGGCGGTGTCGGCAAGACCACTGAGAGCCTTGCCCTCGGCTTCCTCGGCGCCCAGGCCGTCGAGGTGATGGGCGGGTCCACCGTCGTGCTCGACGCCAACCTCACCAACGCCGATATCTCCGTGAAGCTGCACCTCCCGACCGCGGCTCCCACCGTGCGCGACCTCCTCACCGCGCTGCTGAGCAACACCACCGCGCCGACGCCCGTCTCGGTGCGACGCTCGAGCCTGCGTGTGTACGGCGAACATCGCGAGACGGAGAGATACGAGGCGCCGGAGGTGGCGCTGCTCGCCGACCACCTGCGCCGCTCCTACACGCTGGCCGTCGTCGACCTCCCCAATGCCATCCCCGGACTCGAGGACCGAGCTGAGGCCGTCGTCGACGCCTGGCTGCCTCACGCCGACGTCGTCGTCATCCCCGTCGACACATCGATGGCCTCCTTTGAAGGTGCCGCGGACATGCTGGCGGCGGTGGCCGCAGTGAAGGAAAGGCACCAGGCATTCAATCCCGGCGTCGTCGTCGCCTTCCTCCGCCCCACCGACATCGACCCACGCCGCGTCGCTCCGGACCTCGACGAGACTCTCGCCGCCGTTCGAGATCTCGGCGCAGCTGTCGTCGACATTCCCGAGTCCTCGCGGATGGCGATGGTGGACTGGACCGACCACCCCGTCCCGCTGACGGACGTCGACGCTCAGGTGACCCGGGCGTACTGGGAACTGCTCGACGCCGTGGTCACGGCCCGCGGGGGAAGCGACCGGTGAGCGACATCGGGTCCCTCCGCGCCCGCATCGAGGAGCGCCGGGCGCGGGCCCATCTGCTCCGCACCGGCGTGCCCTTGGCGACGCGACGCTGGCGACCGCGCCGAGGGTGGGAGAGCGCAGCGCGCGCTGCGGCATACATCATTGCCCTCGGCTGCACCATTGCCGGCGCCGCCCTCGCGGTGTCGGAACCGTCCACGTCTGTGTCGATGACCGCGGCGACGTACCGCATCGGTGCAACAACGCTGCACGCGAACGGGTCGGGTGTGTACCTCGGCGACGCGGCGCTCGTCGTCAGCCGCAGCGATGTCGGCATCGTGCGCAGTGCCGCGGACACCAGCAACGGTGGACGTGCGGAGAGCGGCGTCTGCTTCCTCTCTGCGAGCGAGCGACAGGAGCGGTGCGTCTTCGACCTCGGCACCACCTCGATGTCGGCGGTGGACACTTGGAACGGCAGCGGCTGGTCGCGCCGCTACGACGACGGTCAGCAGGTCACCATCCCCTCCGACACAATGGCGCCCGTTCCGTTCGCGGTGGGACGATGACAACGAAGCCCACAGTGCTGCTCCTCGAGGACACTCGCTCCGAGCGCGAACAACTTCGCGAGTTGCTCAACGGGTTGGGCCTGGCGGTGACGGCGACGGAGTCACCGGCGATGGCACGCAGGCTGGTCATGCGTGGGGCGGACCTCGACCTAGCGGTCATCGACTGGGACATGGCCCATGCCAATGAGGACGAGCCAACCTCGCGCAGAGTCCTCGAGGCACTGGCTGAGAACGCCCGCGGCACTCCAACGGTGGTCTATGCCCGCAACATGATGCGCACCGCCGTCGTCGATGCTGTCATGCACGCCCATCCCGGCGCACTCATCCACGACAAGGACCAAGGTCTGTCCTCGCTGGAGGAGCGACTGGTCGGACTGCTCTCTGCGCAGGTTGGCGACCTTGTGCTCGACAACCGTCAGCGCAGCTTCGTGCACCACCTCCCGAGTGACACACGATTCAAACACCGCGCCGGATTCCGACTCATGACAAGCCATCCCCACGATGTTGTGTTTCCCCGTGACGACCGGGCGATGCAGTCCGGCCTGACCCGCTTCCGCCAGTGGCTCGACGAGGTCGAATCGTCCGTGCGCGTGCTGTCCCTGGGCATGGCCACCCACCGGTACCGGCTCGAAGTCACAGAGAACCGACGTGCGCATCACCACTGACGAGCTGGCTGAGTTGCCGCTGGCTGCCGCCTGGTTTCGTGCCGACGGCTCGCTCGCTGCAGCCACGCCGGAGTGGAACGGCGCCGGAGCGGACACCGTCCAGTACCGGCTCGGGTCGTTGCGCCTAGTGGTTGCCACGCCCGGTCACGACCCGGCGATCGCAGCGCTGAGCGAGCGCGTCCTCGAGGAGCTGGATCTCAGCGCGCGAACAGCTCCGGCGGCCGCCGAATCCGTCCGCCGATGCGCACGGGCCGGTTTGCATCTCGTCATGGGCCGCCCGGACTTCACGCCGCGCGTTGCGGCGGATGTGCTCGCGACGGTTGCCACTGCGGCGCGCGAGGAGAACGTGCAGGTGACGGTTGGACAGACGGACGCGGCCGAGGTGCGTGGGGGCGACACCGTTGCGCTCGTCCTCAAACAAATGGCCGTCAACGCCCACCGACATGGGGCTGCCCGGCGGATCGTCGCGGACTCCACGGAGGGACGTGACTTCCGCGTGCGCTGGCGCGGCGAGGAGACCGGCACGGCGATTCGGACGTCGCGGCATCCCGACAGACGAGAGCGCTGGGGACTGGCGCTGGTACGGCTCGCGGCAGATGCCCTCGGGGCGACGGCCGTTCCCGCCCACCACAACGGCGACGGTGCATCAGAGGCCCGTTTCGTGCTTCTTCCTCCGACGGCGCGCTGCAGCCTGCCACTGGCTGCACTCGACGTAAACGGGCGCGTGCAGCGGGCGTCTCGTGCGTGGGACGAGGAGACGCAGTTGCCGCCCCGGAGCACGGTCAGTGGCAACTTGGCCACCCTCGTTCGCCAGGCTGCCGCTGCACCAGGCACCGTCGCTCAGGCCGACGGATTCGTTGCGCGACGCGGAACCACCGCGACATGGGTCGCCCTCATCCCACGCTCGATACGCGAGTACGCGCGCGACCTCGTGGCCGGCGTCATCCACGAGGCAGTCCTCCTCGGCGAAGGGGAATCGAGGCTGCGCGTCACGGGAGCTGCACAGGCTCTGGCGCTCGCACTTGGGGCACCCACGGAGATGTGGCTTCGCGAGGCATTCGACGCGCAGCTGCCGGCCGCCTGTGCCGCGTACGGGACCCCGCCCCCGACGGTGTGCGGTGAGGGTCGCGACATACCCTCGGCGCCATTGATCGCCTTTCTGGCGCATGAGGGTGGCGGCGGAGTGCTCGCTCGTACTGACGGTGTGTGGGTCTTCCGCCCGGCCCGCCCGTCCGCAGTCATGTCACACCTGGCCACCGATGGCGTTCAGCTGTGACAGTCGGAGTGGCAGGCGTCGACGCAGCTAACGACAACCACCAGTCGACCCACTGGAATCCCATCAGGTGCGCATGGGTCGTGAGGCCCTCGCGAGTCCTGCTTCGCGAGGTTGCCGCTCCCAGCTCCACGACGCAGCTCGTGGTGTTTCGGCGCCACGTGTTCGTCGCTCGACGCGACCCAATCACGAAAGGATGACGCTATCAACAGCAGGCGCTGGCCTGAGCCCGTATCGTGAGAGCCAGTGGCACCCATCAGCTTCACCTTGGACCACAACTGTCTGATCGCTCTTGAGCAGGAGGAGCGCTACTCCGTCGCAGTGAGGTCACTGGTCTCGCTGCACGACGGAGCTGGAGTGGTGGTTCGGGTCGTCGCAGTCGGCGCGTCCGAGCGGCTGCCCGGGAAGCACCTCGCAGGAAACTACTCTCAGTTTCAGAGTCGGCTTGACGCCTTGGGCATCGCGCACCTACCGGTGCTCAATCCACCGGTGGTGCTCGACGTCAGCTTTTATGACCACGCATACCTAGCCGACGACGATGAGGGCGACCCGCATCAACGAGTTGGCGCAGGTTCTGTTCGGACGGAGGTTCACCGAACTCGAACGATCGCCGCAGTGTGATGTGCTCAGCTTCTACTGCCACCGTCGGCATAACGCCGAGGTCTTCGTTACAAGCGACGGTAACTTTCTGAGGAAGCGCGGAAGGCTGAGCGGGCTCACAGCGTCCGCGATCGTCGATCCGGAGGCGGCGCTCGCACTGGCTCTCGAGCACACGCGCTGATGCATGAGCTGCTCCCTCGCGATCTCCCCGCCACGTCGCTGGCGCTGAGCTGGAGGGTGTTCGGGCGATCTCCCGAATGAGGACACTATGAGGACACTCGTATGCCATGCTCTCGGTCATGGACAGACGCACCCCGGCTCTCACTCCACGTCCCAGCACTGACCGTCCCCGTCCATCCGCCGGCGGCGGGACCGCAGCCGACCCCGTAGAGCGGCATCTCTCTGCTCTGCGTGTCGTGCCCGACATCACGGTCCCGTCCGCCACTGGCGGTCCGGCGTATCGCTCAGTCGATCACGCCGCCATCGCCGCGGTTCTCCACACGCGCCGTTCGCACGTGTTCGCAACCACCGTCGACCAGTACCAGGAGAGGGAGACCCGATGAACACCGTTGTGGCCGGCATTGTCACTGCATCGCCCAACCCAAACGACGTCCCTGGGGCGCCGCAGCTGCAGCAGCTCTTGAGTGGGGCCATGTGGCTCGGGATCGTGTCCTGCATCGCTGCCATGATTCTCGGCGGCGTCGCCCTCGGGCTCGGCCGCCATGCCGGCAACCCCCACTGGGCGGAGCGCGGCAAGGTCGCGATCTTCGGCGGGTTCGTCGGCGCCTTCCTCATCGGCGCTGCCGGCGCAGTGGTCACCTTCGCCTTCAGCCTCGGCAGTCAGGTGAGCGGGAGCTGAGATGCGGCTCATCAACGGCAACCGCTATGGCGCATCCAGCGCTGCCCGCACACGCGTCGGTGTCGGTGTTGGCCTGGTGCTCCTTGTCACGGTCGCATTCGGCGTCGGCCGCGGGACGCGTACCCCAGCTCCGACTACTCAGGTGCCGCCCGCGGCAGCACCGGCAACGCCCGCAGTCCTTCCCATGCCACAACTCGGCCCGGCGGTCCAGACGCGGGCTGGAGCCGCGAACGCCGCAGCGGCCGTCGACTGCGTCCTCGGCGGGCCGCTGGTAACCACCCCAAGGGCATACGAAGCAGCCTTGGCACAGATTCTCGCCTCCGACAGGACGGGCACGGCCGCGCAGATCGCCCAGCAGGAGTCCGCGCAGATCGACGCGCAGACCGGTGTCGTCGCGGCTGCCGCCGGCGGGACTCGAACGTACGTCGGCTGCATCCCCTTGGGATACCGCGTGGAATCGTTCACGTCCTCCACCGCGTCGGTGTCGGTGTGGACCGAGCAGATCGTTGCCGTCGAGGGCCGGTACGCGCCGGCATCCGCCTACATCACCGAGACGCTGCAGTTGGTATGGCGCGGCGGTGCATGGAAGCTCGAGTCGAGTGAACTGCTCGACACGGCGTGGGCGCCGGCGCCCCTGGAACCGGCGCTCGCCGAATCGACAACGCTGCCCGCGCAGCTGCTCACGTTCACACCGTACGGGGGGAGCTGACGTGCGCCTCCGACTTCTCATCGCCGCCGTGATCGTCGCCGGGATTCTGCCGCTCACGGTCACCATGGTCCGCGCTGACCTCACCCCGGCGCAGCAGTGTGGCCAGAACAACGCTGGCCATCCTTTCGGCATCGCCGCGCCGTGGGATGGCGCGTGCTGGTCGGCGGCCCTCAATGACGTCACCCACTTTGCCGCCGACTCCGTCGCCACGACGATTACCCGCTGGGTGATGTCCGGTGCTGTGGAGACCACCGATCTGCTGCTCAACGAGTTCGGCTCCGGGACGACCACGCGGGCCGACTTCAGCTCCCCGTGGTTCCAGAAGGTCTACTACGGGGCCACCCCCCACAACGGCACGGCGTTCCCCAACCAGCCCGGGGCGCTGACCATCGCCGAACTACTGGCCCTCCCGCTACTGGTCATGACCGTCATCGCCGGAGTGCTGCGCGGCGACATCGGGGGCGCCGTCAAGACGGTGCTGGTGCGCCTGCCGCTGGTGGTGATCCTCTGCTTTGCTTTCATCGTCGTCCTGCAGCGCGTCTTCGACCTCGTCGATGCGCTAAGCACGTGGGTCGTCGGCGGCACCACGACGGACTTCCAGACGTGGGCGAGCCGCTTCGACCCGAGCAATGTCCCGGCCGACTTCGCGGTGGTAGTCATCTGCATCGTCATCATCGTGGCGACGCTGATCGCCTACATCGAGCTCTTCGTGCGCAGCGCGATGATCTACCTCGTCGTCGCCTTTGTCCCGATCATCTCGGTCGCGACTCTGTGGCAGGGCTCGCGGAGTGCGCTGCGCAAAACCGTCGAGTTCCTCGCCGTCATGACCCTCAGCAAGCTGGTCATGGCCTTCGCGTTCCTGGTCGGTGGCGGCGCGCTCACCGCCGGCGACGCCTCAAGTTTCGCACCGCTCCTCGTCGGGGCGGTCATCTTCGCGGTGATCGCCTTTGCGCCGCTCAGTCTCTTCGCGCTCATCCCGTTGGTCGAGGTGGCCGCCACCGGTGCGGTGGTGGGCATGGGCGCGCGCTTCGGCGGCCGCATGGTCAGCGCCGGCGTGGACCGCGGCCGCGGCATCATCGGGGGCGCCCCGGCGGCGGTTCGTTCGCTCGGTGGCTCGAGGAGCCAAGCGTCGTCCGCGGTGGACGCCGGTGCGCGCCTCCGGCCGTCGGCGGCCGGGGCGGGGGCGGGGGCGTCCCCGGGCGCCGGCCTGGCCGTAGCTGGATGGGGCGCCGGCTCCGCGTCTTCGTCCGCACCGGCGGCTGGCGCAGCATCCGCTGAGACACCGCGCGAGGCCGAGGCCGCGCCCGCTGCCACAACAGGTGGCGACACGCCCGGTGGGTCCGGCAATGTCTGAGGGCGCGCGCTATTCGTTCGGCGCCCGCGACCGCAGCGGCGTCGTGGTCGGGCTTCGCGTTGGCCAGCTCGCCGTCCTCGCGTCCGGGGCCGGCGCCGCCATGCTGCTCATGCTCGCCAGTCACGGCTCGTTCCCCGTTGGTGCGCTGGCGGCTGCGACGCTGCTCGTCGCCGTCGGCTGTGCCGTTCTCCCCGTCGGCGGCCGGGCCGTCGACGAGTGGTGCCCCGTGCTCCTCCGCTGGATGCTGTCCGGCCGCGCGTGGCGCAGCACCGCACCTGCCGAGGGCGAGCTGGTGACGGCTCGCGAACTACTCGTCGATCCGCAGCCGTCCCTGCCGCCGACCCTCCGCGGCGTGACCATCCTCAGCGTGCGGATTGCCGGCGGTGCGTGCATCGGCGTGGTGCGTGATCCGCGGCGACGAACCTTCACCGCGGTGATCCGCGTCCGCGGCTCCTCCTACGCACTGCTCAGCGATCGCGAGAAGTCGGTGCAGCTCGCCGCGTGGGGCACAGCGCTCTCGTCCCTCGCGTACGCCGGCACCCCGGTGGCGTCGCTGCAAGTGGTGGTCCGGTCGGTGGCTGAGGACCCCGACGGGATGGCCCGCTACCTCGACCAGGCCGGCCATGACGACGCCGGTTCGTCGCTCCGTGCGAGCTACGCCGGGCTCGTCGACGCGGCGGCGCCGGTGACCCAGGCGCAGGAGGTGTTCGTGGCGCTCACTATCTCCGAGCGCCGCGCCGGCCGGGCCATCGCTGCCGCGGGAGGCCACGACGGCGGTGCCATCACCGTCCTGCTCCGCGTCCTCACCCAGATGCAGACGCAGCTCGGCCGTGCCCACATCCACGTTGACGGCGTGCTGCCGCCCCGGCTGCTCGCCCTGGTCCTGCGCGAGGCCTGGGACCCCACCGCGGCGCATAGCCTGCGCCGCCGCTCCGCACGCGACCTCGCCACTGCCGGCACGGCCCTGCACGGCGCCGGACCACAGTCGACGATGTCGTCCTGGCGCCACCTCATCACCGACGGCGGCTGTGCCCACGCTACGTACTGGATCAGCGAGTGGCCGCGTATCGAGGTGGGACCGAACTTCCTCGTCCCCCTGCTGCTGCAGTCGGCGGTCGGGCTGACCTTCGCCGTGACGATGGCGCCGGTCGACCCGCGCCGCGCCCAGCGCGACCTCGAGGCGGCCCAGACCGCCCACCGCAGTGACGAGATGCTCCGCGAGAAGCACGGCTTCCGTACGACGGTCAGCAACCGCCGCCAAGCGGAGTCGATCGAGGACCGCGAGCGCGAGTTCGTCGACGGCCACGCCGACTACCGCTTCTCCGGGTATCTCACCGTCAGCGCGGCGTCCGTCGACGCGTTGGACGCGGCCTGCTCCGACGTCGAGCAACAGGCACGCAACTGCCGTCTCGACGTGCGTCGCATGGACGGCGAGCACGACCTCGCGTTCACGTACACACTGCCGCTCGGCCGGGGGCTCTCGTGATCCTCGACACGGTCCATCACCCCGCCCACCGGGTCACGACGGCGCACCTCCAAGTTGTGTACCCCGGTGTTGCCCAGGACTCGCTCGGCTCGCGCGGAGCCTACATCGGTCGCGACCTCCACGGCGGGTCCTTCTGCTACGACCCATGGGAGCTGTATGCGCGCGGCGACCTCACCGGCCCCAACATGCTCGTCATCGGCCAGATCGGCCGCGGCAAGTCGGCGTTCGTCAAGACGTTCGTGTACCGCCAGTTGTTGTTTGGCCGCCACGCCGTCCTCCTCGACCCCAAGGGCGAGAACGCCGCCCTCTGCGCCGCGGTCGGCACCGAGCCGATCGCGCTCCGCCCCGGTGGTGCGGTCCGCTTGAACCCGCTCGACGCGGTCCCGGGCATCGGTGTCGACGCCCATGACGTCCTCCACGCCCGAACCTCGCTCGTCGCCGCCCTGCTCGGCGCCGTCCTCGCCCGGTCGGTGACGCCTGAGGAGATGGTCGGCATCGAGGGCTCCCTCGTTGCGGCCGGCGTCGGCGGCCGGATGCCGACCCTGCGCGGGGTTGTGGACGCGCTCCTCGCCCCGGGCACGTCGGCGGCAGAGCTCGCCCGCACGACGGTCGTCGCCCTCGCCGAGGGGACGCGGACAGCCGGGCTCGCCCTCCGCCGGCTCGTCGACGGCGACCTTCGCGGCATGTTCGACGCCGAGACGTCGGGAACGGTGCACCTCGACGACCGCCTCGTCAGCTTCGACCTCGCCGCGCTGTACCAGTCGCCGGCCCTCGGACTGCTCATGACGTGCGTCGCCGCCTGGCTGCAGGACCGCCGACGTGCGCCGTCGCATCGTGGTCATCGACGAGGCGTGGGCGGTGCTCGGCAACCTCCAGACAGCGGAGTGGCTTGCCGCCAGCTACAAGCTGTCGCGCTCGCACGGCGTGCAGTACATCGCCGTCCTCCACCGCCTCAGCGACCTCCTCGCTGCCGGGATGGAGGGGTCGCGCCAGCACAAGCTCGCCCGCGGGCTGCTCAGCGACTCCGAGACGGTCGTGGCATACAGTCAGCCGCCGTCGGAGATCGAGGCGACCGCACGACTGCTCGAGCTCAACGAACTGGAGGCGGAGTACCTCGGCCAGCTGCCGCGGGGGATGGCGCTCTGGAAGGTGGGGCGGCGGAGCTTCATCGTCGAGCACGTACTCGCGAGAGGGGAGCTTGCCATCGTCGACACCGACGCGCGCATGGCTGTGGACCCCCGGGAGTTCGGGAATTCTGAAGGGTCAGCTGGCGGGAACTCCAGGGTGGTAGGCCATGCGTAGCCTACATCGAGTCTGGAGTTCGCAACGTCCAGCCATGACCTTCGGCCAGGTCGGGGTGCCCGACGGTGGCGCCGTAGCGCAGGGCGGACGAGACCGAGATGCCGAACAGATCGCAGATGCGACGGATGTCGCCGCCGGTCGCGAGGATCTCTTGGAGGATGCGGTCCTCGCGCAGGGCCTGGGGTCTGAGCTTCGTCCTGAACCACGGGAATTGGCGGCCCACGGGGATGACGCGTGGGGCGCTGCGGCGGCTGACGAACAGGTGGGGGTTGATGCTGCCCGGCCAGGTGCTCACTCGGTGGTCGAGCCATGCGGCGAGCCGGACCCGCACCGGGCCGGCCAGAGGGATGACCCGGTCGCCCAGGGTGAGCCGTCCGTCGACGATGTCGGTGAGCGTGAGGTCGAGGAGCTCTTTGCTGGTCAGGGCGTGGAATGCCACCAGTGCGACGGCCAGCGCGATGGCGGGATCGGGCGAGTTGAGCGCTTCGCGGATGGCTCCGGTGTCCAGGGGCAGGGGCACAGACCTGTTCACCGGCGTGACGCGCATCCCGCGGGTGGGGTTGATGAAGATCAGCTTGCGGGCTTTCAGAACGGTGAACAGCGACCGAAGCCCGTACTCCGCGAAGTTGCGTCGGGATCCGCCCGCGGGCAGCGAGGCGCGCACCTGCTCAGGTGTGATCTCTGCCAGGGACTGGTGTCCGGCAGCCGCCCATGCTTGCACAATCGGCGCCGCCCCGAGGATGTGGATGCGCGCCGTCTGCGGGTCGCGGGAGCGTTGCCGAGGTGGGGTTGTGCTGCCGTTGAGCATGACCTCGAGCCAGATCTTCAGCTCGGCAAGCATCGGCGCCGGCAAGGTCGCGGTCTTCCCGGCGAAGTAGCGGTCGATCAGGGGCTTCCGGTCGTCGATGAGCAGGCCCGCCGCGGCGAGGACGTCGAGGGTGGAGTTGATGCTGCCCCCGTAGCGGGGCAGCTGCAGCACGTCGCTGGCATTGATCTTCGCGCCCGGGGTGTCCTGCAGGACCTGCAAGAGCCGAAGAGAACGGCGGACCTTGTTGCGCTGCTCCTTGCCCCATCCGTATTTCTTGGCGTGGTCACGGACGACGTCCTGGCAGTAGCGCAGCAGGTCACTGTCCGCGGCCAGGGCACGCGCCCTGACCACCTCGGGGTCGGGATCGACCTCGAGCAAGGGCATCTGCCGCCACGAGAGCGGCGTGAAGTTCTTCGGGCCAGCCTGTGGCGGCTCGTCCTTGAGACGCGGGGTCCTGGGTCGCTGGAACTGCATGTTGGCGAGGAACAGCTGCTGCCCGTAGCGGTTCGCTCCGGCGAGGTCGAGGGCGCGGCCCGGTTCTTGCAGTGTGCGAGCCTGCTCCAAGCAGAGCCGGCAGGCACCCCAATCGCCGACCCGAGTGTTCCGGCCGCAGTACTGGCAATCGCCGAGCGGGTAATGGGTCTGCCACCAGCGGCAAGACCAACAGAGCGAGGCGTAGGCTCGATAGACGCCCCAGGCCAGGCAGCCTCGGCACGAGCCCGCATACAACCGCCCGCCGGGGTGGCACCTCTCGCAGAGGCCCTCGCTGAAGTACTGCTCCGACCCGCACCTGCGGCAGGCCGGTGGGGCGAACGGGCCGCCCGGCAGGCATTCGTAGCAATAGTCGACGCGCGGCCTGACCCAGGCGACTCGGTTGACCTGGCAGGCAATACAGCGCGCCGGGGGACGCGTCAGAGGGGCGGTTCCGACCGGCCTCTGCCAAGCCGCGGCGCCACCATTGGCGGAGCAGCATCCCCGTTCGCCGCGTGCTCACGCGAGCGCCGGCGAGCTGCGACCTTCTCCGGCTCAGGGATCAGCAGCGCCGCTGGGTCGCAGCTCAGCACCGCGCAGATCACGTCGAGATCATCGAGCCGGATCGTGGTCGGTGTTCCCGTCCACAACGCCGACATCTTCCCAGCGCTGATCTCCAGACCGGCGTCGGCGAGTAGCCGGCGCAGTTCGGTGGACTTCCAGATGCCGCGTTCAGCGGCCCTCAACCTCAGACGCCATTGCATGACTTCACACCTCTCCCTCGAAACGGGTCTCCACGCGCCGGTTCGCGTGCACCCAGGCCTGTTCGATGTGGTCGCTCCGGACGTGGATGTACCGGGTGGTCGTCGACAGCCACTCGTGCCCGAGCAGCTCCTGGAGCGCCTTCAGATCCATCCCGCTGCTATACAGCGAGGAGGCGCAGTGGTGGCGCAACACGTGCGGGGTCAGTCGCCCCGACCACCCCGGCAGCCATCTCCCCGTCTGCGCGGCGAGCCCCTGACGCAGGCTGTCGTCACTGGCACGCCCGTGCCGGTCGAGGTCGGGGTCATACCGTTCACTGGGCAGCATCGGCGCGTCCGGATCGGCACCGTCGTTGCCGAACTGGTGCCGGACCTCGGCCAGCCACCAGTCGATCAGCTTGTCGGCACCGTTGATCGCCGGCACCAGGCGGGCCCTCGGCCCCCGGCCCCGGCTTCCCTTGCCGTGCCGGACGTGCAGCTTGCCGAACTCGCCCAAGTCGGGGCGCCAGTCACGTATGTCCAGCATCCGAGTCTCGTTGATCCTCAGGCCGAGGCGGCGCCACAGCGACGCAGCGAAGTAGTCGCGAGCGGCGGGCAGGTACTTCCTGGCCGCGGGGACCGACACGCGCCACTTGGCGAACAGGCCATCCACCTCCGCGTCGGACGGCGGCACCCGCACCTTGCCCAGCGAGGCGCCCGACTGCCGGTTGAACTCGTCGATCGGCTGCTCGACCACGACGCCCGTCAAGGCCAGGATGTCGTCCTGATATCGCGCGATCACGAAGTCGTAGCAGCGAGCCAGCGCCCCTGCCTTACCAGCGCGAGTGCTCACGGTGCGCCCCGCACGGCGCATATCGGCCAGGAACCGGTCCGCGTCGTCACACCCAGCCGACCAGAGCGGTCCTGGCAGCGAACGAGCAAATTCGATGATCGTCGCGCGGGTGTGGCTCACATGTCCGTCGCTGAAGCCGGCCGCCGCCATTGCCAACGCGTATTGATCGACGATCTCCTGCTCGAAATCCTCGACGTCGGCGGCCGTCGGCAATCCCCGGGGCGAGCCCAGGTTGCGGATGACCGCCAACCTCATCGACGGCTCGCTTCAACTAGAGCGTGCATCCGTCGAGTATACAGACTTAGCTTCACGAATCATGAAAGTCCGTCACTCCTTAGGAGCGGGCACCACAACCCAGAGGCCGACCTCAGAAGCGCCCTCCACCCGCCGGGAAGCCGGAACGAACATGCGGGAATGGAGACAG
>NZ_JAEKNS010000098.1:0-25026 GCF_016464765.1 Candidatus Aeolococcus gillhamiae
GGTTCAACCACCGCCGTTTACACGGTGAGATCGGCATGGTTCCGCCCGCAGAGTTCGAAGCTGCCCACTACCATCAGTCACTCCCAGCTGCGATGGCTGTGAGTCAATAAACCGAGTCTCCATAAAAGCCGGGGCGGTTCACGCGGGGTTGTGTGTTACGGGACCGAGACCCCGGCCCCGAGGACGAAAGCAGCCGCAACGATTAGGCCGGCTCCCAACACGAGTAAGGCCCGCTCCCAAATACCTGCCCGGAGAACCCCCCAAGCGGCGAGCCCAACCGGCGGAATGACGGCTAGTGCAGCGATGAAGAAAGCCTTGTCTGGGCGGCTCAAATCTCCAGCGCGCACCACGCCGAAGATGGCGTACAACCCGACCGCTATGCACAGCACGGCCCCACTCCAAAGCACCCCTTGAGCGAGCATCAAAGTACCGAGCATTGCCTAAGTGAGTGTACCCGGCGGCCTCGCCTTGTACGGGCCGCCGGGTACTGTCTCTCTGCCTGCTGACCCTACGGCGTGGGTAGGCCGACGCAGTTGCTGAGGAAGGGCCCTTGCGAGACGTTCTGCACGCCGACAGGCGCGTCGTCGTCGGTCATTTGACCGTAGAAGCCCTCCTCGGCGGAGCCGCTTCCACCTCCGACGAAGTACGACGTCTCAGTGATGCAGAACGAACTATGCCACGTGTCGCTGAGGTTGAACTGGACGGTTACCGGGGGGAAAGCCAGTACACAGCACGTGATTACTTCTTCGTGCCAGTAGCCAGACCCGAAGGCATTCATAAAGTAGGCCACGCAGTGTGTTGAGTTGTTGCAGGTACCGCCGCCCCCACTGTTGTAACCCCAGTCGAAGCTGGAGCTGTAGTTCTGCCCTTCACCATCCCAAAGGTAGATGTTGTGGAGCGTCCAGCCCGCGCTGGAACCGTCGTCGCGATAAGCCGCGGTTTGATCGTGAACCTGCACAACGTGGGTGTCCTGAGGCTGGGAAGGCTCGTACACACATCCGGGCTGAGCATTCAGGCAATCCGACCATGAGATGGAGTAGTAGTCGCAGTTGTTGAGGTCCGGGCATCCGCCACTTGGAGGTGGAGCTGCCGCGAGCGAGGGTGTCAGCGCCGCAGTCAGTACTGCTGCCGACCACTGGTCGCCCACGTGCTGTGCTGCGAGGATTGATTGCTCCTGTGGCGTCAGGGCGGCGGCGACGGACGGCTGATCCTGCTGCAGTTGGGTCAGAAGCGACGGGCCGTTGCCCGGCGTCACTTTCACGGCGAGGATCGTCGAGCCGTCTCGCGGCGCCCAAATCGATGGATTAGCGACCATCGTCGCGGGGTCCAGGCCGGCCGGCGCCAGCACGATTTTTGGGGCAGCAGCCGCTGCCGCCGCGTGACTCGGCGTTGCCCCGGCACCCGTAAGCATTGCGGCGGCCAGAACAGGGATCGCGAAGCCTACCTTGAGCAAGTCGCGAGGAGTGGTACGCACGTTCTTTCCTTTGTCGATTTGCGCTATTTCAATGACGGCGTGTGTGCCGACCGAAGGCCACGCGGTGATGGAAAAGAAGCCGCGGGGGTGCTCCTCGACACGGTGGGGTCGAGCTCCTGACGGGAGCTCCTGGATGTGGGCCCTCCTCTCAACACCGCCGTGTACAGCCGGGCGGGAGCCACCCCGGCAGACTTGGGTGGCCCGCTGATCGTTAGAACGTCGCCGAGGCCTGAAACCCTTCGCGGGGTGAAGAACCTTAATCTCCAGGGATGGTTGACGCGAATGACCCGCGGCCACCGGGACGCAAGTGACCACCGCGGGCGACCTCTCAGGCGGATGACTCGATGGCGGCTGCCACATCGTCGGTCAACTCCTCGGCACGCCGCAGGGCGCTGCGGATGCGCTCAACCTCCAGCTCGCGCGCAGCGATCTGCCCGGCGGGCTCTGCGGCGTGCCTGCCGACTTCCAGGACTCGAAGGTGGCTCGTCAGCATCCCGCGGAAGATGGGCACTGCGCTCTTCTTCGGCTGCGCATGTCCGCAGCCCAAACACACCAGCCCCTTGGGACAATGCTGCCCAGTGGGAAGGGCGCACATGTGGGTACCCATGTCGCGCATCGAGCATGCCTGGTCGAGCGCTCGCCACTCCTCGCAGGTCGGATTCTTGAACGCGTCTGTGCCGCCAAATCTGTGGTAGATGCCGTGGAGTGTCTTGCGGTATTCCTCAACGAGCGTGGTCGGATATAGCTTCGCGTAGATGAGCACGGTGTCGATGGTGGCGTGGCCGAGCAGTGCCTGGATCACGTGTGGAGGGGTGGAGTTGTTGAGGTGCTCGGACGCGAACATCCGACGGCAATCGTGTGGACGCAACACCAAGGGTTGCCCGTTGGCGCGGCACGCCTCTGCAGCCCGGCTCAGCCTCGCCAGCCGAGCGCGAATCGTCCCCTCATCGATCACTGATGGGTGCCCCGCTGCCGTCTGCAGGAGGTAGGGAGCCGAAGGACGCCAGCGCTTCTCATGCGAATCCCATGCACGGACCGGCGGCACGATGGCCGCGCCGTAAAAGGCCCGCACGTGCCGTACGATCTCAGCGATCACCCGTCCCAGGCCATCGCCAATCGGGATGACGCGGGCGCGGTCGTACTTGGAGGGCTTGACATGCAGCAGGTAGTAGCGGCGACCGTCCGATAATTGTCGGCGCAGCACGTCGAGTGTCGTCAGCTCGCACGCCTCCTCAATCCGAAGCCCGGACAGCACAAGTAACTCCAAGAGTGCCCAGTCCCAGAAGGCGCGTGTGGCAGCGGGCGTTTGGGCTTGGTGCGAGTCGTCAGCAGCCTGCCATGTGCGCAACGCGTAGGCGCGAATCTTGGGCAACTCCCGCTCTAGCTCGAACACGGTGGCGGCGATACGAGCTTGCGTTTGGCGCCTGATCTTCGCCGGCTCCAACGACACCATGTCGCGGCGACCAAGTGGATTGAATGGTGGCGTCACCTCGGTGAAGGGCGAGCCCTCCTCGGCGGCCCAGCACGTCAGGTCGGCGAAGAAGACCCGTACCTTGAGGACCCAAACATGGGCTGTCCCTCGCTCGTGCGTGCCGTCATCATCGCCGCCGCGGCGGCGCACCGCCCGTGCTCGCAGCTTGGCCCACTCCAAGAAGCCACGGGCGTGGTCGGCGCGCACGTCGGAGCAGAAGCGAACGCTGGGAAACTCCTGGTCGATGTAGCGCCACCAGTGTCCGAGTGCGATGGCCGTAGATCGCAGGGTCGAGTACGCAGGCGCCACGCGGGTCCGGTATTCCTCGAGGTAGTCAACCGTGACCGGACGGAACCGCTCTGGGATGTTCGCCCCCGCAACCATCTCGGCGGTCGTCAACTGCCGTCGGCGGGCTTTGCGCGTCGCTCCTCGTGCCGGTCCGTGGTTGAGGATCCCGGCATGGCAGAGCGCTCCGTCGAGGGTATCCAAGCCCTTCGTCCTCGGTAGAGCTTGAATATGGTCGTCGGTGATGTCCTCAACGCGCGCCAGGCCATGACACAACAGGAGTCGAAGGGCCGTCCACCGAGCACTGTCGCGTGCCGGGTCGTCGACCCAGTTCAACTCCGCGAGCAGGCCTCTCATCTCGTCGGAGGCGATCCGCAGCGCATCGTCTGCGGGAAGCCGTTGTGTCCATTGACTGATTCGTCCGGTCGAGACGAACGTCCAGCTCGGCTGAACCGTCCGCGTCAACACGGCTCCCCACGTACCCCACCGCCACAAGTTGCCATTCAGGGATTCCCCGCCTGCGATCCACTGCGGCCACACCGTCTCCTCGAAGCACACCCAGCGGTCCTGGGTCGTCTCACCCCAAAGCACGCCGAGCGCAGCAGTCAGATGAGCCACCCTCCTCTCCATCCGCTGGCGCTCCCCGGCTTCCCAACGCCACTCGGGCAGGCGCGCAACGATGTCGCCGACGAACCGCTCGCTGCTCCACGGCATAGCCGCTGCGGCGATGCTCACAGCTCTGTCGTCGTGGCGCTGGTGAGTCGCGCAAGTTCATCCAAAGTGACCTCGTCGTAGTCGAATGCCCACTCGGCCGGCGAGCCGAGCGATGGTTGAGCTCGTGCGAGCTGCGCCGCGCGTTGGACGCCGGCGACCATGGCGGCCTCGTCAACCCGCGCATAGAACTCCGCGGTTGTTGACAGATGGCGGTGCCCGAGGACTTGCTGGGCCACCTGCAAGCCCGATGTTGCCGTCAGGGCCTCGGCCAGCCCGTGTCGAAACATATGAGCGTGCGCGCGGACACCGGCGGCTCGTGCAACGCCGCGCAGCATTGCGGCGAAGGCGTCGTAACGCAGTGCGTGACCCTGCCCCCTCCGCCGACCCTCCCAGGCCCATTGCCGCGTGGCCGGCCACTGGTCCGCCGCACGATGCCTAGCCCACAAGGCCCAGAAGTCATCGGTGACGGGGACTGTGTGCTCGTCTCGGGCGCCTTTCAGGCGCAGCCGGACAACACATCGTCTCGCGTCGATGTCGTCAATCGCCAGGCCGAGTACCCCGTGGCGATCGTGGTCGCCGATCCAATCTCCGATCCGTGCACCGGTTCGCCACAGCAGGGTCAGGATGGCTCGGTCGCGGACTGAAACAGCGGCGTCCACCAGCCGCCCTGCGTCGACCGAATCCAGCGAACGGGGAACACGGACAGGCGCCCGCCGACGCAACTCGGCGCGGAACCTCTGCGGAGCGTCGCGCCCTGCCGCGCGGTGAAGTACTCGCTCCTCTGGACCGGGCACCGGGTTCATCAGCGTGTGCGGTCGGTCCTGCTGATTCCGCGTGACGTACCAGGCGAAGAAGGTCCGCAGCACGCTGAGCCGGTGATTCACTGTCGCTGCTGACAGCGGCTGGGACGGTTCCACCACCAGCGCTCTCACGTATCGGACGATGGTCGATCTGTCCACATCGCCCAGCCGCGCACCCTCACCATCCAGCCAACGGAGGAACAAGGCGAGTGCCATCGCGTAGGACCGCTGTGTGTAACTGGACCTGCCCTCGACACGAAGGTCTCGCACAAACTCGCTGGCCAGCTCGCCATCCGCCCCTTCCCCGACGAGGGTCCACCCGTCGCCGCAACGCTGTGCTCGGAACATCGCTCACCTCCCTGTGGTGCGAGAAGTGTCTGGGATCCGAATCTCCGGACAAGACGTCGCCGACACAGACGGTCGCGAGCTGCCGACGGTGCCCTGTCACCCGCTGCGCGGTGATGCGCCGGCGATGCTCTTCGAGCGTCTCGCGGCGGTGGGGGAGAGAGGCGGTTTCACCGTCGGCCTTCACCCGATGCAGGACAGCCGGGCCAATGGCGACACCGCCTTTGGGCACCGTCGCATCCGGGTGCGCGACAATCTGGCGCCGGCGCAGCAGGTCAAGACGCTGGCCCATGAGCTGGGCCATGCCTACCTCCACGCTGACGGCGCAACCGACCGCGCGCTCGCGGAGCTTGAGGCGGAGTCGGTCGCGTTCATTGTCATGTCGACACTGGGCATCGACTCGGACGAGTATTCGTTCGGCTACGTCGCCACCTGGGTGGGCGGTGACGCCGACGCCGCCGAGAGTTCGCTGCGCGCCTCCGGCAGCCGCATCACCCGTGCCGCGGCGATCGTCCTCGACGGCCTCGCCGACTCAGTCGACGCCGGCGAGGAGTAGGGGTCCCACCGCAACAGCTTTAGGGAAGTCTCGTTGCTGAGAGATGTGGCCGCAACGCGCAGGTTCAGGAGCGGTCGTCGCGTGTTGTGAAATGGGCCGCCGACAAATGCCGACGGCCCGAAAGGGGAAGTCCGGTATGGAGGTCGAGTGCCGCCAGAGAGGTCGCCACTTTGGGGTGGTGAGCCATCTCCCAACTGATAGTGTTGCTGTCTCCTTGAGTGAGCGCTGCGTCGCAACAAATCGCGATCGCGCGGCCCGGCAGCGACAACGTTTGCCGTCCCGTTGTCGTGAGCGCGGACTGCTAACGGCACGAGAGGTCCAATCTGGTCGAGTTGCCAGCGGCGTGCGGAGCGTCACCTTGCTGCTCACAACTGTGCCTCATTCGCCACACTCCGGTCGCGCGCGGGCCAGAGCATGGGGTCATGCCCGCCCCTCGTCTCGTAACAAACCTCCGCGCCCATTGGTGGTCAGTCGCCTGCGGGCTCGCGGTAGCGGTCTTTGTTGCCTTCGTGGCTGGCCTGCTCGCCGGAGGAGCCGGGGCTTACACCTATCTCGACAACATCATGGAGACAACGTCCGCCTTCTTCGCCGCGTCGGCGTGCGCCGTCGCAGCGATGCGCCACAGTGGGCGCGTGCGCCTGGCGTGGACGCTCATGGCGGTGTCGGCGCTGTCCTGGGGATTCGGCCAGTCAGTGTGGGATTGGTTCCAGATCGTCCAAGGCGTGCAGGTGCCATTCCCCTCGGCCGCGGACGCCGGTTACCTGCTGGCCGTGCCCTTCGCCATCGGCAGCGTCCTCGCCTTCCCAGTCGCCTCGGAGCGGGCCCGCACCTTCATCCGCACTCTCCTCGATGGCCTACTCATCGCGGTTGGCCTGTTGGTCGTCAGCTGGGACACGACGCTGGGCGCCGTGTACCGGGCCGGAGCGGGCACCCCCATGGGAATGGTCCTCAGCCTCCTCTACCCGGTCAGCGACGTCGCGATCGTCACGATGATCCTGGTGCGCCTGAGCCGCGTGCCGCGCACCGGTCGGACGCCGCTGCTCTTCATGGCTGCGGGCCTCGCGGCTGCGGCCGTGGCCGACAGCCAGTTCGCCTACCTCACCGCGAACAACACGTACGGCTTCGGCAATGTCCTCGACGCCGGCTGGGTCGCCGGCTATTTGCTCATTGGGCTCGGCGCCTTGCGGACGGTGCAGCGGCCGCTGCACGGCAGGCCGCCATCGGTCCTGCCGTCGCGCTTCAGCGCCGTGCTTCCCTACATTCCATCAGCGGCCGCGCTGGGCGTGACCATCGCGCAGAAGACGACGACCGGCCGCATCGATGAGTTCACCTTCTGGACGGTCCTGAGCCTCATCGGCCTGGTCCTGGGGCGCCAGTACCTGCTAGGCCTCGACAACACGCGACTGCTGCGAAGCCTCAGTGCGCGCGAGCGTGACCTCGCTCATCAGGCCCACCACGATGCCCTGACCGGGATGCCCAACCGCAAGTTCTTCCACGATGCCGTCGCCCACGCACTCGAGCGCGGCAAGCCGAGCCGGACGCCGTGCGTGGTCATGTTCATCGACCTCGACGACTTCAAGACCGTCAACGACACGCACGGGCACGGGGCCGGCGACCGCGTGCTCGTCGCCGTTGCCGAGCGTCTGCAGGGAGCGGTGCGCCCGCACGATGTTGCGGCGCGGTTAGGCGGTGACGAGTTTGCGATCTTGCTCAACCGCGCGCCCGACGCGGCTCAGCTCGAGGCAATCGGTCGACGGATCCTGCACTCCCTGCGCGAACCACTCGTAATGGACGGCTTCGTCTGCTCCACCCGCGGTACCGTTGGGGTCGCCATCTCCGAGCGCAGCGCCGACACGTGTGACGAACTCTTGCGGCGCGCCGACATCGCCATGTACGCCGCTAAGCGCGAGGGCAAGGATCGAGTCGGGATGTACAGCGAGGTCGCCGCGTAGTTGGCTGTCCAGGGACTTCGCCGGGTCAGTCAGCGACGGAGCTCAGTAGCGTCGGCTTCCCTTCTCTGCGGGGGACGGTGATGATGCCGGACGCGGCAGCGTGCCTCGCCCCCCAGCGCCCTCATCCACCGTCGCGCTGCCTGCGTTCGAGTGCTGCCGCTGCCCGCCGCAACGGTTCCCAAGGTTGCAGACATAATTGGCCGCAACATGCGACGTCAACTGGGATCGTCGGCGGCGCGGGTCGAATCCACAATGTCCATGGGCGCATGTCCCCCGAGGCGCGCCCGCAGGTTGAGGAGCGAGCGACCGACCGGGCTGTCCTCTGACCCACCATCGAGCAGCCGCCCGCCGAGCGAGCGTGCGAGCCGAACCTCGATGACTGCGAAGCGCAGTTCCAGGGTGCGAACCTGGCGGACAGTGGGGTCGCTCGCCAGGCTGTGCTGGATCAGCACCTCGATGCGCACTCTCGTGGATGTCTCGACGACCTCGGTGTGGTGATACTTGCCGCCGCCGCCCCACCCGGCGACGACTCTCAGTCGATCGTCCGTCGGGCTCGAGTCGGCGATCACCCACGTTCCTGGCTCGAACACGGTGCGCCAGCCTGCCCTTGAATCGCCCATCGCAGCAGTGTCCATGAGGATTCACCGCAAGCGCTAGACCTCAGCGCGGCGAGCGACGAGACGTCAGCTCATCAACCCCACGAACGTGTGATAGGCGGTCTCCCAGTTGCTGGCGATGGCCAGTTGGGCAACCGCCAGCGGAACAGAGCCAGAGCAGACCTGGGTTCGCAAAGCGCTCTCCAGGTCGTCCTTCCGCGAGGCGCTGCGCGCCCCGTTGCGTGGCTCGGGCCAGACGTTGGAGATGGTGGTCGCCCCACCGAGTTCGAGGGGAACCAGGTGTTATCCGGGGGCGAAGCGGTTGCCGCTGACGTCGCTCAGTGCGCGCGCGTTCCGTTCGGGTGTGTCGGCGCTGACGGTGTTATCTGGGAGGAGACGCTGCAGGGCACGGTTGCCCTTGTTCACAGGTCAGTAGTCGTAACCGTGGAAGAGGGGCGTGGGGGAGGAACCAGCAGGAGGTTGGGGATACTGTGGATAACCGAACAGATGTTCCCGAAGACCCTGAGACCTGTGTATCCTCCGCGCCCGACGCTGACGTCGATGAAGCAGGAGGCGGCATGGCGGTGGTTCAACGAGTTGGGCAGGGGCTGGGACTGACGTGGACGGTCCTCGGCTCCGACTGGCGGGTCGTCGAGCCTGCAGAGACCTACCTCGAGTTCCTGCGCGACGAGCAGAGGTCACCGCACACCGTCAAGGCCTACGCCCATGGACTCGCTGCCTACTGGTCATTCCTGGAAGCCACAGACGGAGACTGGCGAGCCGCCACGCCGGCCACCATTGGGACGTTCCTTGCACGGCTCCGGGATGGCGATGCCGCTGGCCGCGTGATCCCGCTGCCGGCCGCCGTTGACCGGGATGGTCCTTCACCGGCAACGGTGAGTCTTCGGCTGCGGACGGTGATGAGCTTCTACCGGTTCTGGGCGGCCAACGACGGAGTGCCGGTCGCCGGACTCCTCTACGAGCAGGTCATCGGGAGGCCCGGTCCATACCGGCCGTTCCTCGACCACCTGGCGCGGAAGTCGGGCCGACTGAGAAGCCGAGTGCGTGTCCGCCCGGACATTCGTCGACCACCGGTGTTCACGCCCGAGCAGGTGACGCTGATCGTCGACGCGGCCGCGGTCTGGGATGTTCACGAACGTCGCTGGACAGGCAATCTGCGCAACAGACTGTTGTGGAGCCTGCTCGCCGAGACCGGACTGCGGCTCGGAGAAGCACTGTCCCTGCAGCACCGCGATTGGCGCAGTGGTCACGGCGATACCGCCTCCATCGAGGTGGTGTCGCGACCCCATCCGCTGGGCGTGCGTACCAAGAGCGGGCCTCGTCGGGTGTACATCGGTGCCGAGCTCGATCGGCTCTACGCCGACTATGTCTGGCTGCTGTGCGACGGTGGCATCGACAGCGAGGTCGCAGATCTCGACGGTGCGTACGTGTTCTGCAACCTCGACCGCGAGCCTGTGTACGGGCCGCTGTCGCCGAGCACCGTGTACGAGCATGTGCGCGCCATCAAGCGCCGCGAGCGGAGCCTGCCGGCAGCGTGGACACCACACTGGTTCCGCCACACGCATGCGACCGCACTGCTCCTAGCCGGCGTTGAGCCGATCGTCGTCAGTCGCCGCCTCGGGCACGCCAGCGTCGAGACCACGCTGAACACCTACGCGTGGGTCACCGCGGACGCGGAGATGCGAACGGTCGCCAACTGGCGGGCGTGGACAGCAGGCTGGGGTGCTGCGAGTGCCTAGAACAAGCGCGCAGCGCGATCAGCAGCTTGATCTCCATGGGCTCTACTCCGAAACCCGCAACGAGAGCCTCTGGCACAGCCTTCCGGAGAACGGCAGGCAGCGGCATTTCACGAGGCGTTCGATGCCGCCGCAGTATGCCGAGGCCATCCTGGAGAACCGCCCGGGCGCCAGGGCCAGTGAGAAGTCGATCGCCATCAACTTCCGGGACCTGCCCCTCTCCATCGTCCGTGAGCTCGCCTGGTGCCTGCACGAACACGTGAGGGTGGGACGCACTATCCACGCGGAGGAGTGGAACCGGCTCAGCGCCATCATCGAGGCGGTTGTCGCGTCGGAGCCCGCGATCCATTCGCTCGTGCAAAGGACGGAAGCTGAGTGGGCTGCGAGCTTCCACGCCCACTACGCAGGGCAGGGGGTGATCGCGCCGGGCAAGGTCGAGCTGCGACTGCGGTGTCTGCGCAAGCTGCTCGACCACCTTGTCGTCGCATACCACGACGGGGAATGGTGGGAACTTGACGTCTGGAATCCGCTCTGCGATCCGCGCATCCCGCTGCGGGCGCACGAGCCGTCAGGACGCAGCGTCACCAACCTCGGCCACCTCACCGCTCCGTGGCTGCGAGCTGGCGCCAAGTTCTGGCTGAAGACGTACCTCGAGACCGGCGCGTACACATGGACGAGCCTCAAGAGCCGCCTCGACCAGCTGAAGTGGTTGCAGCGACACATCGACATTCACGGGGCGGCCGGGCCACACATCGCTGAGGACGCGGACGCGATCCGCCCCTGGTTCTCGTCGTTCGCGGCGTTCCTGCGCGGACACCGTGTCGAGAGCGGGCCGACGGCTGGCCAACCCCTTGGTGCCCAGCAGCGGCGCACCACCATGAGCACCATCGAGACGTTCTACCGCTTCATGTTCGACAACCGGGTTGAGGCTGCGCGCACCCTCAACGACCAGCGTTGGCTCCAGGTGGGTCTGCACCACTGTGTCCTCTTCCGACCGGACGAGAGGCCACGATTCACCAACCGGAGCAGCACGGATCGCGTGCTGTCCGACGAAGTGGTGCAGCAGATCGCCGCTGGCGCCAACCTGCTGGGGCTTTCGACCGACGAGGGCGGCATGGGCGACGAGCAGGCGCTCCGCGCCCTGCTCCTCCTGATTCGCACCGGGCGTCGCATCAACGAAGTGCTCATGCTCGATTTCGACCCTCTGGAGACGCTGCAGACTCCGCTCGGCGACTCCGACACCGGATTCGTGGCACGTCTCCGCTACCAGCAGACCAAGGTCTACACCGCCAACCCCAGCATCCTCGCCGACGCCGAGGTCGTCGCGCTGGTGAAGGCACAGCAGGCGTGGTGCATCGGCTACCTGCGGGGTGTCGGCAACAGCGAGCCAACGCCCAAGTACCTGTTCGTGAAGACCCACGTGAACCGCCTGGGTTCACACCCCTACTCCGCAGCGACGCTCCACGCACGGCTCGGTGTGCTCACCAACAGGCTCGACATCCGCGACGCGAACGGGCGGCCCGTTGAGATCAGCAAGACGCACACGTTCCGCCACACCAAGGCGACCAATCTGCTCAACGCCGGCGTGCCCCTACACGTGGTCATGCGGTTCCTCGGCCACCAGAGCGTCAACATGACCGCGTACTACGCGAAGACGCTGGAGCGCACAGCGGAGCGGGAGTTTCTCCGCTACCAGAAGGTTACTGCAGACGGCAAGCTGCTCGACGTCGATCCGCGCGACCTTTACGACATGCTGGAGCTCGATCGTCGGGCAGACAGGATCCTGCCCAACGGCGTATGCCTGCTCCCACCGCGCCAGGTGTGCACCAAGGGCAACGCCTGCCTCACCTGTACCGAGTTCGTCACCGACGGCAGCTTCCGGCCTGAGCTCGAGGACCAGCTCAACCGGACGGAAGCTCTGATCGAGCAGCGTCAGGTCACCTTCGAGGCGCGCCACGGGCAGCGCATGGAAGATCGCAACGTCTGGCTCGCCGGCCGCCTCAAGGAGGTCGTCGCCCTGCGACAGATCATCACTACCATCGACGAGGTGGCGCCGTCCAGCGCCGTGCGCGGAGCGGGGACGGACGCCGGACAGAAAGCTGCCACGTGACCGGCCCACCTGCGCTGGTCGCGGCCGCTCAGCGCCGACGTGAGGATGCCGAGGAGCGAGTCCGGCAGGCCATCCGCAAGGCCGAGCGGCGGCGGCAACCAGTCAACTTCCGCGGCGTCGCCGACCTCGCGGGCGTGTCCACCGACTTCCTCTACCGGCACACTGCCCTCCGGGAGCAGATCGAGCGGCTGCGGGTACACACGGGGTCCCGGCCCGCCCTCGGCGCAACGTCCGCGAGTCCTCAGAGCAACGTCGTTCGGGTGTTGACCGAGCAGCTCCGCGAGGAGCGCCGCGCGAGGGCCGAGGAGGCGACCCAGCTACGTCAAGCTCTCGCCGTCGCACACCATGAACTTCTCACCCTCCGCAGGCAGCTCGGTCGTGGCGAGTCGGGAGCGCCGACCGTGACGTCCGCGTTGCAGCCATCGCCATCAGCGGCATGCCGCTGACGTCTGCCGATCTCGGCTTACTCGTCATCGCCGCCGCCACCCCCAGATACCAGGTGGTCGAGCTCGTACTGAGCGAGTGGGGCGGTGATGCCGTACGCCGCCATCCGATCTCGCTTGATCGGCTCGGTCACGGACGCCGGCGGCCGAACGGTGGCCGTGTAGCCGTTCCGGCAGATGGTGGAGGAGATGTCAGCCTGACTGACTCGCGGGTCGGTAGCGCCCGGGGTGCAGGCGCTGTCCGGGAGGGAGCCGTTGTCGCCGGCGTGGCAGCGCGCCGGCGGTGTCGCCGCCCCGATGGACCCACCATTCGGTGAACTGGTAGCCATCGCCGACGCTGATGGCGACCCTGCGTTTGGTACCAGAGAGCAGGCAGCCAATCCAAGGCTCGCGGCGGCGTACAGGAACACCCGGGTCATCGGACCACCTGAACCTCCGAGAGGCGCAATTGGTCGGCGCTCGCATCGAGCAGTCCGCTGGCTGCGCCAGCGGCGGCCGTCAGTGGTGGAAGAGCCACACGATAAGAGCGATGGTCACACCCCAGCTCAGGATGCCGACGACCATGGACAGGGCGCGGCCCAGCCCGCGCGCGAGGATCTCCACGACCAGAACGAGAGGAAGCAGCAGCACGCGAAGTGCGCGTCCCCGGGCGCCAGTTCCGTATGAGCTGCGCCCGGGCGGCGATGCGAGCGGATAGCCGGCGGGCGTGGGGATCGGCGCTCGCCAGGGACCGGCGAGGGTGGTGCGCCAGCCCGAGCCATCCCAGTACCACGCTCCCTCCGGGCTGACCGCCACCCAGTTCTCGGCCCGTCGTGCATCGCGTCTCATGACGAACAAATGTACGCCATGGCCAGCCAGGATGCAAGCCGACGCTTCGGGGGAGGGAAGCCTAGGCGCGACCGCTCATCGCGCTACTGCGAGTGACAGAAAGGTGAGATCGATCTCGTCGCCCATCTTCTGCTGCACTCTGTTGGCCGCTCAGCGCGCTCGGTCAGACCCGCCGGCGACGATTGGGTCACAGGGCGCTGGCGCGACTCGGCGGCACCGTCCGCTCGATGCCGTCCCGGCAGGACGTTCTCGCCAGCGTGGCGTACGCGATCGCTCGGCACTGCCGCTGGGTGCTGGGCAACAAGCAGCCCCGCGAGACCGTGCGGGCGGCGCGCGAAGTGCTCCGCTGGCTCGAGGTGCTCGACCTGCTGCAGTCCGAGCTGCACGGCGCCGTGGCCAGCGATGCCCGATTCAGCGCGCTGACCTGGCCTCCACGCAGTTGTCCCTCGTGGAGTCGAAGAAGAAGACCCGGTCGAATCCATGAAGGTCGTACGACTCGTTGGCAACCGCCGTAGAAACCTCGCCGATGCCTTCCAGGCTGATGTTGACCAGCAGCCTAGCCTCGTGAAAGCCCGACGCGTATATGGGCCGTCGCGCCCCCTTCCGTGCGATGACGCTTTGGAATTTCTGTGGATCCGAGCCAATGAAGGCAACGAAGCCCCCAGCCCACAGGGGCTGAGTGACAGCCGCGCCCCAGATGATGGACACGCGGCTCAGCGCACCAGTCGGGTCCCTTTCCAGAAGCCAGTCCTCATCAGCTTAGATGTCCTCGTGGCCCTCCGGGCGGACCCGTCCTCGCAGGAAGTCTTCAACGACCCGACATAGCAGCTCCGCCGCTTCCTTCCTGTTGACCCCCATGACTCCGATGGAAGACCAGAACGGGTGGACAATCAACGGGATGGAGTGATGTACGTCCCATAGCGCATGCGCGCGCTCTGCAATCTCGTTCTGCTCCGACTGCGCTGCCATGATTGCGGAGCCCTCGCCCGCCGGGATCATCGTCGGCAAAGTAGTCCGTCACCTCGACGGCGATGAGATTGCCGGACGACGTTGTGGCCACCACATTTTTGGGCGGGTCGGCGCCGGCATGTACTGAGGTCGGGACCAAGTTTCCCGTCCAGGCCGCGAACCGAACCACGGCGCGAACCTCGCGGTCAGCTTTCGGGACCTTACCCATGCGCCTGATGGTCTCCCGCCCGGTGTCCTGCCCCAGCCGGCGAGACGACGCGCCCACTGCGACGACAGAACCCGCTTGTGGATCGTCCGACTCCACTGCTGCAGCAGCTCCACTGCTTTCATCAGTCCGTCGTCGAAGACTTCTCGCCAGTCACCACGCCCCTTGCGGCGATGCCGGGTGGTGCGTTCCTTGTCGATCTGAGCGGCCGCCCAACGGAGGATCTCCGCCTGGGCCCGCTGCTCCGTGGTGAGCGCCGGGCGACTGCGTAGGGCCTTGAAGCAGCTGCGGCAGCGCACCACCTCACCCCCGCTGGTAACAGGCGGGGCCGAGGTTCGTGCCCGGCAGTCCGGGCACGGCAGGTGCTCGGGCTCGATCTCAAGGGCGGTGGGGGGACCACCCAAACAAATGTACGCCTTTTGAAGCCCGGATCGGAACACCCGCCGCCGGCTCTAGCCCGCCAGTCCCTTCATCGCCTCCCACGTGCCCTTGGCGGTCTTCACGTCCCGCTCCGAGAGCAGGACATAGCGCCATACCGCCCCGACTGCCTCGTCCGAGCTGACGTGGTTGCCGAGTGCGATATACGGCACGTCTGTTTTCCGCTCCCACCGCCCGCGTCGCCATCGTCTCGCTTGACCGGTACGCCGATCCCGCACACGACATGCCCTGACTTGCCCTGTTGCAGCAGGCCTTACCGTACCCTTTCTCACAGTATAGTTCAGCACATGATCACGGTGGCGGGAGTCGTGGGCGCGCTGGCTGTGGCCATCGGCGCGCGGGGATGGGCGGAGGTCAACCGATGATCCGCAACCACGCCATCAAGGTCAGCGTGCAGGCCACGTACGACGCCTACCTGCAGCGCCAGGTCAGCCACTACCAGGACTACCTCGCCGGCCGGGCAGACGCGACGATCGGCGGGGACATGGAGGTCGCCGAGGCGCCGACCCAGACCACTGGTAATCGGGAGGCCGCGGCGGCGCTGGGGCTGGAGGTGGGCGGGTTGCCCAGCCGCGAGGCGATCACCCGGGTGGGCTGCGGCTGTCACGCGGAGACAGGAGTCCCCGTCACCGGCCGCGACCGGTCCCAGGACGGGCAGCGGACTGCCTATCAGGACCTGGTGTTCAGCGTTCCCAAGTCGGTGTCGGTGGAGTTCGCCGCGGCCCGCGCCGCCGGCGACGAAGTGCGCGCGCAGCAGCTGATCGGGGTCATGACCGACTCGGTCGAGGAGGCGCTGGAGCACTTCCAGGAACTCATCCCTCTGGGGCGTCGCCGCGTCGGTACGGAGGGGGTGCAGGTGGCGGTACCGGCCAAGGTGGTGGCGCTGATGGACGTCCACTCGGCGGCCCGGCCGGTGGCGGGTCAGACCAGCGGTGACCCGCAGCTGCACGTCCACACCCGCCTGCTGAACCTCGGGCTGCAGCCGGGCGGTCAGGTGGCCAGCGTCAACTACTGGATGCTGTATCAGAACATCCGCGGGCTCAACGGGCTCTTCGAGGCGGGGATGCGCACGCGGCTCGAGGACCTCGGCTATGGGACCGTCGACGCCAGCCACGGCGATCGCCGGCGCTGGTCGTCCTTCGAGCTGGAGCGCCAGGACGAGAAGCTCTCGGCCAGGCTCTCGTCCCGCCAGGACCGGATCGAGTCGCTCGTCGAGCAGGAGTGGGCCCGACGCTCGACGGAGCTGCTCGCCACCCTGCAGATCACCGCCGCAGTGCAAGCGGGGATGGGGCTGCCCGCCCGGCCGGTGCAGGCCCTCAGCCAGCGGCAGCGAGCGCTGTGCAAGCCGACGCCCCGAGAGGTGGCGGTGCTCAGCCGGGCGAGCCGCGAGCAGAAGCTGGCCACGACCCGGGCCGAGCTGGCGCAGGAGTGGGGGACGGTGGTTGACGCGTTTGGCTACCAGCACCAGCCCGCGGAGCCGCCCACGCCGGGGTGCCGGAGTGGTCAGCGCCGGCGGCAGGAGGAGATGGTGCGGATCGCCCGAGTGGCGCTGGGGCGCGACGGTCTGGTCACGGGGCGGTCGGTGTTCGACCGAGGGGACATCCTCGAGTTCGTCGGCCAGCGGGCGGTGGCCAGCCGGCTCGACGAGTCGGAGCTGCGCCGCACCGTGGCTCGGGTCGAGCTCAAGGCGGTGCGGCTGGAGGCGACCGCCCACCAGCACCTGGGTGCGTTCACCACCACCGAGCAGATGGGCCTGGAGCGGGCCGCCGTCGCGGTTGCCGTCGAGCTGGCCGACGAGGCGACGGTCAGTGTCCCGGAGGCGGTGGTGACCGCGGCGTTGCGGGCTGAGGAACTCCGGTCGGACCACGCCGTCGACGCCGAACAGGCGGCCGCGGTCAGGGCCTTCTGCAGCCCGTCCGGCTGGGTCCAGCTGGTGGGCGTGGCCGGCAGCGGCAAGACCACGGTGTGCCGGCCGGCGGTCGAGGCGCTCAGCGACGCGGGGTACCAGGTGCTCGGGGTGTCGCTCAGCCAGGGTGCGACCGATGTGCTCGGTGCCGAGACCGGCATCCCTGCCTGGAACCTCGCCGACTTCCTCACCCGGGTGGAGCACAACCAGCTGCGCAGCAGAGAGGGCGAGGCGGTGTCGCTGACCCCGCGGACAGTGATCCTCGTGGACGAGGCGGGGACGGTCGATTCGCGCGCCTGGCATGGGTTCACCCAGCAGTGTCAGGAGTCGCGGATTGCCGGAGTGCGCGTCCTCGGTGATCCCGAGCAGGGCCAGCCGGTGGGCAGCGGCTCGATCCTCGGCTGGCTGTCGCGCCATCTGCCCACCACCTACCTGGCCACCAACTATCGCCAGGGCGAGGGCACTCTCGAGGCCGAGGGAGCCCGGCTGCTTCGCGATGGCCAGGGAGAGGCGTTCCTGCGCCTCAAGGATTCAGCCGGACAGCTCTGGATCGATGTCGACTCCGAGTCGAGCATCGGCCGCGCCGCGGAAGCCTGGGCGCAGGGGATCGCGGGCGGCGGCGACCCCGAGCAGCACGTCCTGCTCACCGACCTGGTCGACGTCGCTGCCCAGCTGAACCGCCGCGGCCGCGACGAATACGACCGGATGGGACGGCTGGGGGAGGAGCGGGTGGTCGTGCGCGGCCGGGAGTGGGCGGTCGGCGACCGGGTGATGTTCACGGCGCCGCACACGGTCACCGTGCCCCGGGTCGACGAGAACGGCGCGATGATGCTCCGCAGCGACGGCACACCTCGCCAACAGACGATCCGGACGCCGCGGCGAACCCAGGGCGAGGTGGTGGCGCTCGCGCGCCACGGCGCGGATGCCACCGGGGCCGAGGGGCCGGTCCTCTGGATCCGCACCGACGCCCGGGGCCGGCTGCCCAGCCGGGTCGTCGAGGTCGCCGCTGAGCACGACATTCTCGGATACGGCTATGCGATGACCACCACGGTCGCCCAGGGCCGCACCTGGGACACCACCTATCGGGTGCTGACGGCCTCGCGGCTGAGCGGCAAGCAGCAGGAGTACGCGGGTGGCACCCGGCACATCACCCAGTCGATGCTGTTCGGCGATCTACGCTCCGTGTACGCCGAGGCCGACGGCGATCTCAGCGCTCGCGAGGACGCCATCGCCAAGTACGGCACGCTGATCAGCCGCGACCTGGCCAAGGTGAGCACCCTCGACTACCTCGATCCCCAGGATCGCAGCCTCCTCGTGGAGCGGCTCGCGCCCGCGTACCTGCGGGCCCCCTCGCTGACCCTGAAGGCGCCGATGAGCGATCGCCAGGCCACGTATCTCGCACGTCTGCACCGCAGCGAGCCGGGCTGGGAGGCCAGGCCCGACTGGAGCTGGGTGCGGGCGTCGGTGGAGATCGACCTCGCGGTAGGGCATCCCGCCGGCGACCTCGCGCTCAGCTGGTTGCGCGAGCGGGGGGTGCCGGACCTGACGGCGTGGAAGGCGGTGGACGCGGCCTGCCAGGACGCCACCGTGCCCAATCCCCACCCCCAACCAGCCCCGCAGATCCCGCAGCACGTCACCCCGCAGTGGGACACGGCGGCGATGGCCGACGCTGCCAGATCAGCACGGGGTGGGAAGGACGCCGTCACGACATCCAGGGTCCCAGCCCAGCCGGACGCGAGTCCTAAAGCTCCGCCCGTGGAGCCGGCCACGGGTACCGTGGCGCGCCCCGTTCGTGGCCGGAAGCCTCAGCCCAGCGCAGGCATCCCGCTGCGCCGCCCGGAGAAGAAGCTGGTCGAACTGCCACCAGAACAGCGGCCGCGCCAGCCAAACCGGTCCGACGCCCCGCTGCACCAACCCGACCGGCCAAAGCCCGTGGTCAAGTCTCCCGCGCCAACCGACGAGGAGCGGAGGCGGCGCGACCAGCTGAACCGCGAAACCACCGAGCGCTCCCAGCGGGAGCGGGGGCCGCACGCGAAGTAGGGCACTCAGCAACGCGTCACGCCCGGCGCGACGGCTCGTACCTGGAAGCGCTGCTGTGACCGAATCTGCCCCTCAAACTGCTCGATCCTGCCACTCCTGCCGAAACCGTGCCGCTGTAACGGCTTGAGAGCCTCGCAACCGGCGGGCCCTGACCTCTGACACCTGGGAGGAGAACCGCCGCAGGCACCGGGAGACGGTTTGTGAGTCGGCGACCGGCCCCGTCCGGACCTTCGTTACAAGATCGTTACATCGGGCCGTGTACCCCTCGAGGCCGTGCGTCGCCCTGGGCGTACCAGGTGCCTGATCGCTTAGAAATGAGATCGGCGTGGCCTTGGCCGTACCACCAGCCCGACCGCGCTCCGACGTGTTTCGGCTTGGCCGTACCACCAAATCTGCCGCGTACCCGGCCGCGGAGTGGCCAGCGGTACGCGAGGAGTACGCGAGGAGTACGGGAAGAGAACGCAGCCGCTGCTTGCATGGGCGCGTCAACCCGCTACGGAGGAACGCCCCATGCACCTGCTGGTCCACCTGCTCGCGGCCGCCGGCGGCAGCACCATCGTCGCGCCGCCGGACCCGTCGGGAATGCCGGGGAGCGCCCAGATCCTCAGCCTCGTCTCCGGACTGCGCTGGTTCTGCCTGGTCGCCTCGGTGGCCACCGTCGGCGCCGGCGCGCTGGCGTGGGCAGCGGCCAGCCACACCAACAACCCGTACCAGTCCTCGCGAGGAAAGCTGGCGGTCGTCGTCGGAGCCCTCGGGGCACTGGCGGTGGGCGCCGCCCCGGCGCTGATCTCCTGGTTCTTTAACCTCGGCAGCCAGGTGTCGGGATGAGCTCCCGACATGCACCCCGCGCGGGTCAGGCTTGGCGCCCAGGGGAGCAGTCGGGACGGCGACGACTGGTGGCAATCGTGATTCTCCTCAGCGTCGCCGGGCTGGCCTTCCTGGTCGGACGGGCCGCGGCCGCTCCGGTCGCAGCCGGCCCTACGGGCGCCGCGGTACCCAGCCCCTCGGCCACGCCGGGCCAATCCGTCGAGGGCGGCCACGTCGTCGACGGGGTGCCTCTCGGGTACACGGATGACCAGCGGGGCGCTGTCGCGGCCGCGACAGCGTTTGCCACGGCGCTGAGCGGCCCGTTGGCGCTGACCCCGGATGCATACCGTCGCGCGGTGACCGCGATGGCCGCTCCCAACGCGGTGGCCCATCTCGCTGAGGCGGCCGATCAGCAGACCACCTTCCTCGACAGCAGCGCCCACCTCCCCTCGCTGGCCGCGGCCGGAGTCCCGGTGACCCTCCGCTGCGTGGCCCTCAGCTACCAGGTGGAAGCCCTCACGGCCCTCAACGCCAGCGTCCGAGTCTGGTCGGTGACGTTCATGGCGGCGGGTGGCCACCTGGTCACCACCGCCGTCTGGGCCACCATCGAGTACCGGCTGCTCTGGGTCGGCAGCGACTGGCGACTGGAGCGCTCCCAGGTCATCGACGTCGGCTGGGCGCCGGCCAGTGTTCAGCCCACCCCGGCCACCAGCGACATGCCGGGCCAACTCCACGAGTACCGGGAGTACCTCGGTGGCTGATCGCCGACAGCCTTGTCGCGTCGCTGCCCTTCTCCTCGTGAGCCTATCCGCCGCGCTGTGCCTGGGTCTGGGCGTCGAGGTCTCCCAGGTCAGCGCCGCAGGGCCGCCATCGCCTCCACCAACAACGTCCACAGCGGTGCCGGCGATGCCGCCGCCTCCTGCGCCGCTGGCCAACAGCCTGCCGGTGCACACCGCCCAGTGCAGCGGTGCCGCCGCCGCCGGCCTGGCCACGGGCGCCCCCCTCGGGTTCGTGGCCAGCGCCGTCGATGCAGGCCTGGCGGTGGCCTTCGATGGCTCCTGCTGGGCAGCTCTCGGCGACCTCATCGGCGCCGGTATCGGCGCTGCCGCGAACGCTGCCATCGGCGCCGTCGCCCAGTGGGTCACCGCCGGCGCCGCCAACGCCGCCACCCTGCTGCTCACCTCCCTGCAACACGAGGCCGGTGCTCCCAATCTGAGCGCCCCCTGGTTCACCTCGATGTACTACGGAGCCGGCAGCGGGGCGCCCGGGGCGCTGACCGTCGCTGCCTGGCTGATGGTGTTGGTGGTGACTGGTTCACTGCTGGTCAGCATCATCCGCGGCGACCTGGGCGGCATGGTCCGGCTGCTCGCCCTCCGCCTCCCGGTGGCCATCCTGGTGTCCTACCTCGCCATCTGGCTGGTGACCGCGCTGCTCTCGCTCACCGACGTCGCCGCCGGCTGGATGCTCCAGCGCGGCATCGCCAGCCTCGACCAGTGGGTGGGGATGCTCGACATGCAGAGCCAGGGCAACAGCATCGGCACCGACCTGCTCACCGTGCTCGCTTGTCTCGGGCTGCTGCTCGCCACCCTCCTCTCCTACGTCGAGCTGATCGCTCGTGATGCAGGCATCTACATCGTCACCGCCTTCATCCCGCTCATCGCCGTCGCCTCGCTCTGGCCGGGCGCGCATTCGGCTCTCAAGAAGGGCGCGGAGACGCTCTTCGTTCTCGGCGCCGCCAAGTTCGTGATCGTCTTCGTCCTCGTCCTCGGGGCTGGTGCACTCACCGGCGCCAGCAATCTCCACGACTACTCGGGGCTTCTCGACGGGCTGGGGATCTTCCTCATCGCCGCGCTGGCGCCGGCGGCCATCTTCCGGCTGGTGCCGGTTCTCGAGGGAGCCGCTGTGGGAGCCCTGGCCGGCGGTGCCGGCGGCTGGGCGGTGGGCCGGGCCAGCCCGCTTCTGCACCGCGGAGCATCCGGGCTTCGCGCCGGCTCCCACGGTGTTGCCGCGGCCGCGGGCGCCGCCGTCGGAGGGTCCGGCAGTTCGGCCGCCCTCAGCGCTCGGGCCGCCAGCCCCTCGTGGACGAACGGAAGCGGCGGGGGGACGGCGCCGGGCACAGGATCGCAGGACCCTCCGGCCTTGGCGTCTGGTGGCATCCGTAATCCTGGCGGCGGACCACCCGGCAATGGGGGAGGGCCCATCCTCGCCGGCACGGCCGGCGCTCCCTCCGCTCGCCGGGCCGGCGGCGGGGGCGGGGCGGCGCCCGCGCCCATCAGCGCGCCTGTCCACCTCCGTCTCGCCGGCTCGAACGATCCGACGGCTCCTGCTCCGGAGGCCGCCGGATGAGCGCTTCACCCAGTTACGTTTTCGGCCCCCGCGACCGGCGCGGCTTCCTGCTGGGATTGCGGGGCGGACAGGTGGCGATCGCCAGCGTCGGCCTGCTCACTGCCCTCGGCCTCGTCATGGCCACCGGGGCAAGCCTGGCGGCGCTCATCCTCGTCGTGGTGGTGCTCGGCGTCACCGCGACGGCTGTGCTCTTCCCGGTCGGTGGCCGGGGAGCCGACGAATGGCTGGTGGGGCTGGTCCGCTTCCTCGGCGCGGGCCCGCGGGAGTGGCGCTCGCCGCTGCCCCATTCGGGTCGCCTGCTGGTTCGCGACCACCGCGGCCGTGCCCTTGCCGTGCTCCCCGCACAACCGGCCTTTCCCCCGGTCCTCAACGATTGCCTGCTGCTCTCGGTGGCGGTGCCTCGGGGCCAGCTCGGGGTCATCCACGACCGCCGCCGGGGCACTTACACGGCGGTGATCCGGGTGCGCGATCGCGACGATGGGTCCTCCTCGTTCGGCCTCCTCGACAACCAGACAAAGGCCAGCCGCATGGCCGGGTGGGGCGCAGCCCTGATCAGCCTCGCCCAGCTGGGCTCACCTGTGCAGGCGGTCCAGCTGGTGGTTCGCACCGTTCCCGCCGACGCCGCCGGGCTCGCCCACTACCTCAGCGAGCGGCGCGTCGCCGACGTGCGCAGCCCGATCCTGCGCTCCTACCTCAGCCTGCTCGACGACGCCGTCCAGGTCACCCAGGCCCAACAGGTCTACATCGCCGTCCAGATCGGGGCCGCCCAGGCCCGCCGCGCCATCCGGGAAGCCGGCGGCGGCGATGCCGGCGCCGGGGCGCTGCTCGCCGATCAGGTCGACGCCTTCCAGCGCCAGCTCGCCGGTGTCGACATCGGCGTCGACGGCGCCCTGCCGCCGCGATTGCTGGCCCGGGTGTTGCGTGAGGCCTGGGACCCAGCCGCCGCTCCGCTGCTCCAGCTCGACCCCGCCGGCCTCGACCCCGCCGGCGCCGGACCCCTGATGACCACCCGGAGCTGGCGGTCGTACGGCAGCGACGCCGGCAGCCAGAGCGTCTCGTGGTGGGTCAGCGACTGGCCCCGCTCTCCAGTCGGTGCCGACTTTCTACTTCCCCTGCTGCTCGGCACCGAGGCGCGGATGAGCTTCTCGCTGACCCTCCAGCCGGTCGACGGCATCCGCGCTCGACGCGACCTCGAGGCAGCCCAGACCGAGCACCTCGCCGACGAGCAACTCCGCGTCCGTCACGGTTTCCGAACCAGCGTCGACAGGCAGCGCCAGGCCGCGGCTGTCGAACGGCGCGAGGCCGAGCTCGCTGACGGTCATGCCGACTGCCGCTTCAGCGGTCACATCACGGTCAGCGCTGGCAGTGACGAGGAGCTCCAACGCGCCTGCGACGAGGTGACCCGAAAAGCCACCGCCGCCGGCCTCGACCTGCGCCGCATGGATGGTGAGCACGATCTGGGCTTCAGCTACACCCTGCCCCTGGCCCGAGGGCTGTGGTGACGATCCTCGGTCGCCTCGCCCGGACCCCCGCCCATCGCGCCACCACCGCGCAACTCCAGTCCGTCTACCCGGCGATCGCCCGGGGCGACTCGGTGGGCCGGGGCGTCTGCATCGGCCGTCACGTCCATGGCGGCTTCTTCACCTACGACCCCTGGGAGCTGTACGCGACCGGGGCTCTGACCAACCCCAACATGCTGATCCTCGGCCAGCTGGGCCGAGGCAAGAGCGCGCTGCAGAAGTGCTACGTGCTCCGCCAGCTCGTCTTCGGCCGCCAGGCGCTGATGCTCGACCCCAAGGGGGAGAACCGAGCCCTCTGCGCCGCCGCCGGCTGCACTCCAATCGCGCTCCGCCCCGACGGCGACATCCGGCTCAACCCTCTGGAGCTGGGCGATGCCGACGCTGGCGATGCCGGATCTCGACTCCAGGAACGGGTCCGCGTCCTCGCCGCCCTGCTCGGGGCCTCACTCGGTCGGTCGCTCACCTCCGAGGACCGTCTTGCCATCGAGCTGGCCATCGATGCGGCCTCGCAGTGGACCCGCGGCCAGGCGCCCACCCTGCGCGCAGTGGTCGAGGCCATGCTCGATCCCTCCGAGGAGGCGGCTCGGGCCGCCTGGGCCAATGTCGATCAGCTCGCCGCCGGTTCCCGCGGAGTGGCTCTGGAACTGCGCCGCCTCGTCAACGGCGACCTCCGGGGCATGTTCGACGGCCCCACCTCCGACGGCATCGACCTCAGCGCCCCGGTGGTGAGCTTCGACCTCAGCGCTGTGTACGGCTCCAGCGCCCAGGGCATCCTCATGGCCTGCGTCGACGCCTGGTTCCGCAGCGTTCTGGTGCGACGCGACAACGTCAAGCGGATCGTCGTCCTCGACGAGGCCTGGGCGCTGCTGCGCAACCTCGAGACCGCCCGCTCGCTGGCCGCTTCGTACAAGCTGGCGCGCTGGTCGGGGGTCCAGTACCTCGCCGTCCTCCACCGCCTCACCGACATCGACGCCGCCGGCAGCGCCGGATCCGAACAGGTCAGCCTTGCCCAGGGCCTGCTCCGCGACTCCGGAACCGTCGTCGTGTACGGCGGCCAATCCGCAGCCGAGGTCGCCGCCTCCCGCGAACTGCTCGGGCTCAACGACATCGAGGCCGACCTCCTGCCCGGCCTGCCCAAGGGAAGAGCCTTGTGGCGCCTCGGTGATCGCTCCTTCCTGGTCGACCATCTGGTCGGCCGCGACGAGCGAGCCGTCATCGACAGCGACGCACAGATGCGCCTCGACTCGGCAGTGCGGACGTGAGCCGTCCCCTCCGTCGCCTGCGCCGGATCACCTTGGGGCTTCCCTGCGGCTGCGCGCTGCTCGTGCTGGCATTGCTGCTCTCCCTGCCGCTGCTGTTCGCCGACGGCGGCGGCGGCACCAGCGCCGATGCCAGCTCTGCCGGCTGGTCACTCAGCGGTGCGGGCACCGGCGTCGCCGGCTCGGGCGGCCCGGTGGGTATGCC
>NZ_JAEKNS010000113.1:0-15683 GCF_016464765.1 Candidatus Aeolococcus gillhamiae
CGATGCGCTCGCGACGCTGCTGACCGCGCGGGGGGCTGAGGTCATTCGGGTCGAGACGGACACGCTCCGTGTCACCGGTGTCACCACTGATGCGGTCGGCGACCTTGCACGCGCGCACGGCTTCACGGTGCAGGAGCTGTCCGCGCAGCAGGTATCGCTGGAGCAGGCTTACATGGAGCTCACCAAGGACTCCGTCGACTACCGCCAAGCCGAGGACGCGTCCGTCGCGGCCGCTTACGGAGGTCGGCCGTGAACGTCATCGCGACTCCGCGGGCGCCGTACAGCCCGCTGTCGCGTTTCGCCGGCATCCTCCGCTCGGAGTTCTGCAAGCTCCGCTCGGTCCGGTCGACGTACTGGACGCTCTTCGCCGCGGTGGCATTCAACGTCGGACTGGCGGGGCTCGAGGCGATCATTCTTCCCGGCCATCTCAGCGCCCATGACAAGGCAACCCTCGACGCGACCAGGGTCAGCCTCGGCGGCATCCACCTCTCGCAGATCGCGTTCGGGGTGCTGGGTGTGCTGGTCATCACCAGTGAGTACGGCACGGGCATGATCCGCGCCACCCTCAGCGCGGTGCCGCAGCGTCGCCTGGTGCTCGCGGCCAAGGCACTGGTGTTCACTGGCGTCGGCCTTGTCATCGGCATCGTCGCGAGCTTCGCCGCCTACTTCACCTTTCAGGCGTTCCTCTCCGGCGACAGCCTGCGATCCTCCATCGGCGATCCCGGTGTCCTGCGCGCGGTCATCGGAGGCGGCCTCTACCTGACGGTGCTCGGGCTCTTCGGACTCGGTCTCGGCGCGATCATCCGCGTTAGTGCCGACGCCATCGCGCTGCTGTTTGGCGTGCTCTTCGTACCGCAGATCCTTGTCCAGCTGCTGCCCCAGTCCTGGCAGGCGGCGGTCGGACCATACGTTCCCATGGAGGCGGGCAACCAGATCTTCTCCGCCCATCAGGAGGCGGGCAACCTGGGGGCCTGGGCCGGGTTCGGCGTGTTCTGCCTCTACGCCGTCGTCGCCCTTGTCGCCGGGTTTCTCGTGATCAGTCGCCGGGATGCGTAGGAGTTGAGATGAATGACGATTTCGAGAACCAGACGGGGTCGAAGAGCCGGGAGCGGATCCTCGAGCGCCTCGACAAGATGGTTGCTTCCGGGCGGGTCACCGAAACGGAGGCCGCGCGGCTGCGCACGGCAGCCGAACCGGATCAGTTCGACGACGCCGTGCGGAGCATCCGGGTCCGGCACGCCGCGGCGAGGTTGGATGCGGCAGTCGACGCTGGTCAGATGACACAGGAGGAAGCCGCTGGATACCTGGAGCGCCTCAGGAAGGGAGAGCACCCTCGCTCCCTTCGGACCCATCTGGGCAAGCTCCACCGAAGGTCGCGCACCTGAGCGTGGCCCGAGCGATGAGGGAGCGCAACGGTCAGGCCGAGGGTTTGACGCGCAGCCCTGCAGCAATGGCACCGACCGCCGCCACCAGCACAACCACCACCCCGGCGACGACCAGAACCAGCGGGAAGGTCGAACCGGCCTGGGTGGGTGCGCCCGTCGGGGGTGGCGGCGTCCCTGGGGCGTCGGCAGGCCGCAAGCCGCTGAGGTTCGCCGAGTAGGGCTGAGTCGCGGTGCAGCTGTTGTCGGTGAAGTGAGCCGGACCGCCTCCGTTAGGCACGAAGAGGTACTGGGTCCCAGCAGCGAAGGTACGGTCCACGGAGGTGGCGGCGGCGTTGAGATCCGGGGTGCCAACCACCTCGACGGACGAGGGTATCCCGCCGCCCCGCCAGACGTCGTCCACCCGGACCGTGGCCACGCGGTCGCCATTGCTCAGACCTGTGACGGTGCCTATGAACGCAGTCGGTGCCGAGCGGATCGTCTGTTGGTCTGAGCCCCCGCTGCTGGCACACGAAGCATCGGCGATGACTGGAAGGAGCAGCACCGCCGCCACGGCGACCAAGGGCCCCAGCGTTGCCAGTAGCCATGGCGGCGCGTGCCTGCTGGTGGTTGACGAGGGGAGTGGTGCAACCCCCATTGGATTTTCCTCTTTGCCCGCGCAGGTATCAACAGAGTAGACACTCTGGCGACCTCGTTTACTGACTCGCAGGTCGCCACGGCCAAAGTTCGCCGTAACCGCCACGTCCGGAGGGCACGGCGATCCAGCCTCTGTCGGAAGCGTGTGAGCCCATCGGGGCTGGCCGAGCACCGCGGACCACCTCATGGCTACAGGCGGACCTAATGTGGCTACGCAGGCGTTGTTCCCCGCCAGCGAAAGGCGCCGCGTCGGGCATCGACACTGACATCCTGGAGCCCGGCGTCGAGCAGTCGCCCCGGCAGGTCCCGCGGCCGAATCGCGGTTAGCGTGTCCCCGAAGTGCGCGACGACGAAGAGGGGACCGGAGATGCTGTCACTGCCGGCGAAGGTACCGCCGGCGCGAAGGACGCGGACCACCTCTTGGAAGTGGCCGTCCTGCGCCGCTGGCGAGGGGATGTGGTGGAGCATGGTGAAGCACACCACTACGTCGAATGCGCCGTCCGCAAACGGCATCGACGTGGCGTCGCCGTTGTGGACATCGATGGCGGCGCCAAACCGTCTCGCCAGCCGTTCGGTCGCGAAGTCATCCCGTTCCAACGCCGTGAGGCGGCCGCATCGCGAGAGCAGCCAATCCGTGGTCACCCCCGGACCCGGCCCCAGCTCGGGGACGCGAGCGTCGCCGAGGGGCATTCCCGCCGTCGCCCAGGGGAGGATCGTCTGATGGGCTCGGCGGCGCCAGTAGCCCGATGCGCAGTACCACTCATGGAGGCGGTTCATCGCGCAACTATGAGGGCCCCCCACGGCAGGTCCGCAGAGGGACGGGCGGCCCATCACTATGAATGCGACGGTGTGGCCAAGGGCGTCGGCACATCCCACCACTACTACCAATCGGCTAGTAGACTGCCTGACGGGCAGGTGTCCCCCCACCTGGCCGCCCTCCGCCGGCGCCTCACGCGTGACAAGGAGTCGTGTGACGATGCCCGCTGTCGGCGTGGCCCCGGGCGATTGCTGGGGCCGGCGCCGTGAACCGATCGCGCGCACCGCTGGGCGCTGGTCAGGCGGACCCGAGTGTCCGCGATGAGGGCCGCAGCCGCAGCGGTGGCCGTGCTGGTCAGCGGGTGCGGCGCCGCCACCGCCTCGCCCGCGGTCAGCAGAATTCCGTCCGCTCCTGCGAAGACGCCAGCCGGCTGCGCGCCTTCACCGTGCGCAGCGGGGGGAGGGGTGACGGTGCACGTCACCCGGGTTGTCTGGCCCTACACGCCATCGCCGCTGGTCGGCGCGCCGACCCTGAATCCGCTCACCCACCTGGTCTTCGTGGAGGTTGGTATCCGTGCGGACGCCGCCCTCGTCCTGCCGCCCACAGCGTTTGTCCTTCATGCGCCGGGGAGTCAGCCCCTGCCGGTTGACCTCGTTGAGGGAGGCGAGGAGTGCGAGGGAGCGGGCGGAGGGGCCGTCGTGACACCGGCTGCGATGGCTGCCCGGCTGGGAATGTGCTTCGACATCGGGGTTGCCAGTTTCAGCGGCTTCGCACTCGGCATCACCCTGCCAAACGGGCGCCAGCTGCAGATTCCCATACCCGGAGCGTGACCGTGGGCAGTGACGAGCACGATTCACTACGACAGGTGCCGTAGTAGACTGCGGGCCGGGTGAAGGATCTTGAGGCCGCTCTGCGCTCCCTCGGGCCGCTCGAGGGGCGCCTGATGCAAGCGCTCTGGCGCGGAGACCTATCCGATGCGTTCACCGTCGCCCAGGTCCGCGACCGTCTCCTGCCGGAGCTCGCCTACACGACGGTGATGACCACACTGAGCCGCCTGGCGCGCAAAGGCTTGCTCACTGTCGTCCAGCGCCCCGGCAACCGCGCCACCCACTACTCGGTGGGTGCAACACCCGGTGACTACCTGGTAGAGCTGAGCCGTCGGCACGCGAAGCTGCTGCGCGAGCAGTACGGACACCGCGCCCTGGCCGCGTTCGCCGCGGAGCTGGACGAGCTGTCGCCGGATGACGTTCGGCGACTCCAGCGGCTCGCCGAAGAATGACAGCGCCCCACCGCCGCCTGCTCCGGGTTGCCATCGCAGGCTGTGCGCTCGTCGTGGTGATTGCTCTTTGCACCCGTATAGGGGGGATCCGCCCGGCGCTGGTCGCGAGGGCGGGTTTGCTCGGCCTCATCGGTTCGGTGGTTATCCCCCTAGCGATGGTCGGTCGGGGCTTCGCCCGTGCTTGGCTGGCTCGGCGCCGCATCGCCGAGATCGGAGCCGTTCCTTCTGACACCCTTGATGAACTCACCCGACTCCTCGGTATCCCGTCCGTTGTGTGCCTCGACTCGCGTTCACCGGTCGCCGTGTGTGCTGGCGCCTGGTGGCCGGTGGTCTTCGTATCGCGGGGCCTGGTCGGATCCCTGACGCGAGACGAACTCGCGGCAGTTCTCCTCCACGAGCACGCCCACCGTCGTCGCCGAGATCCGCTGAGGCGGGCCTTGCGCCACCAATGGGCGCGGGCCATGTTCTTCATTCCCCTTGCCGCCTGGTGGGACGAACGAGCCCGGACGAGCGAAGAGATCGCCGCCGACGCCGTGGCGGTGCGCCGCTGCGGGCCTCGCCCCGTGGCTCGCGCGCTTTTGATCGCCGGCGGCGGTTCGCCCGGACTGGTTGCTGCCTTCGGCGGATCGCCCACCGTGCGGATCCGCAAGTTGGCCGGTGATTCCGTCTCGCTCGGCGTCCCCTCGCTGCTGACCTGTCTTCAGAGCGCCGCCGGAGCTGGATTGCTTCTGACACCGCTGCTCTGCTTCGCCGGTTTTCCGTCGGGCCTGTGACTCTCAATATCGCCGTGCGGCCGATGCCTCCCCGCAGGCGGGTCGGAGAAGCCCGCCGCAGTACGGCGTAAGCGGTGGGGCTACCGCTCTTCGTGTGGCCGGCCGCCCCGCATCTCGACGCGTGGACGGTCGTCCTTGCCGTCGCTGCGCTTGTGGCTCTGGCCGGAAGCGCCTATGCGCGTCGCCGCCGACGCGTCATCTGGCGACACCATCCCTACCGCGTCGACGTCGAGCCCTACTACGGCGCGGCGTCGACGTCGAGCCCTACTACGGCGCGGCGTTGGCGGCGAGCGGCGGCCTTCTTGCCATTGCTGCGGTCGCCCACGGGGAGGCCTGGCCGGTGTGGAGCGTGCCCGCCCTCGGCGTTGTTGGCCTGAGTCTCGGTGGCGTGACGCTGGTGATCTGGCGCTGGGGCTACCTACCCCAGCTTCGCGCGTTCGAGACGCGTGACCCGAAGGTGGCGACGCCGAGCGCCACGCTTCCGGCGGTCAAACGACGAGCATCAGAACTGCCACTCCTGGGTGCCGCCGCCGGAGGGTTGGCTGCGTACTTTGTCTTCTCGCCCCATACCTGGAATCACATCTTCCACATGGGGCTATGGATCCTCGGCGGGCTGGCGGGGTTCGCAATCACCGCGTTGGTGGCGAGCCAGCGGGCCGACATCGTCCGCTTGCAACGCCACATGGCCCGGCGGGCGCGCCGCTAACGGTGGAATGATCAGCTTCCTCAGTGCGCTCCGATGATCAGGACCGCAATGGAGCCGGCCAAGACCACCCCAGCGAGCGCAGCGGTGATCGGTCCTCCCATTGACGACCTGCGTCGTTCCGCGCGAAGCCGGAGCAGACCCTGGCGGCAGAGCGTGTACGCCGCGAAGGAGGCGAGGAACAGTGCACCCGAGCCGGCGCCGGAGCGGACGACCACCACCAAGCCCACCAGGCCGATCACGAGGCCGGACAGGGATTCGAGGAGCTGAACCGGGATCCGCCGCGCGCCCACCCGGCGATCCGAGGACCAGAGCGCCCATCGCGATGAGGTGGCTCGGCCGGCGCAGCAGCCCGTCAGGAAGCAGCCGGTGCGTCCGACGGCGATGCCGACGAACAGCCCTGGCGTGGTGGCGTCGACGACCGCCCCGATCGGAAGGTGCTGCAGGGTCAGGGCGCCGAGCCCGACCACCGCGGCTCCGACCAGCGCGCCCTGGATGCACATCCCGTCGCGCCACACGCCCCGCAAGGTGCGCTTCAACGCGATGAACCACAGCTTGGCTCCGATGATTCCAGCGGCCACCATCAGCAGCGAGATCAGAAAAACGCGACCGGGCGCCACGTGCTCGTAGGGCAGGAGCCGGCCCTGGAAGAGAAAGCCGATCACCACGCCGAGCGCGACGAGGAACATCCAGCTGCCCGGGATCACGGCAGGCATGGCGTCGAAGCCGGTCAGCGGAGCCAGGCGCGTCTTGAGAGGAGCGGGCGATCTGACCAAGAGCTTCCAGCGGGGCCATGACCAGGCCGCCGGGTACACCGTCGGGGCTCCCACGCGCGGCCTGACCGCCAGCGGCCGTCCGCCGTTGGGGCTCAGCATCTCGGCGGCGACCGCCCACTCGCCGGCATTGATGTCGAAAACCCGCGGCGACACCGAGACCGGGCCGCTGTTGGGAACGACCTCGACGGTTTCCTCGCGCACAAAGGAGTCTCGACCGGAGGGTCGGTCGACCCCGGTGCGACGCCCCACAAACCTGAGCCTGGCAACGTACGGGTGCGAGCCGCTGCCTGAGTCAAACCAGTAGTTGAGCGTGATTCCCTGGGGCAGCTCTTCGTCGCTCGCGGCCTCGTCCGGGATGAACGTCGGCAGGGCTCGTCGCGGCGCCGCGGCGGGCGCGCGCGTCGCGGGGCGGCGTGCCGTCCCCGCGGCCACCCTGCTCCCTGCCGGAACACCCCTGCGACGGCGACTCATGCTCTGGACGACTCCCCGACGATGCACTACTACTGAGTCGATAGTACCGGGTGCCGAAGCGCCACTGACGGCTCGCAAGGGACCGGCCGCCACGACCCACCAGCGCCGCTGGGGTCAGCTGGGGCTCGAACTGCCTCAGCCGGGACTGACTCCCACAGCGTTGGCAGTGGCCGTTGGGCATCAGGCGACCTCGATCTGGCCGTCCATGTAGCCGAGGGTCTGCATCGGGCCGCCGTTCCCGTAGAGCGTGCCCGCGCCACAGGGAACGAAGCACTGCCAGTGGAATATTCCGGAGGCGGGCACCTTGAAGCTGAACACCACGAAGTTGTCCGTGTTCTTGGGGTTGTTGGGATCAATCCCCAGCAGCGGCACGCTTACGCCAAGATCCGGCACCGAGAAGGTGTGCGCGGCGTTGGCGGGATCAATCGCCTGGGTGGTCTTGCCGTTCACCGTCATGGCTCCGCCGACGGTGCCGCGCACCAGGCCCTGGTAGGGGTTGCGCAGACCGCTGGCGCCATCCTGCTGGTCGACGGTCACGCGGATCGTTGCGTTCGGGGGAACCCTGAAGAAGGTGGTTGGCAGATAACCGACCCAGTTGGGATGGTCACCGAAACCGACCTGGCCGACGGTGGTGAGCTTGATGTCGACGATGGGGCTGCCGTCGCTCGCCTGACCGGTGCTGGTGGAAGTCATCGCGGTGGGGGAGGAGTGGATGTAGTTCACCGCGAAGGCGCCGACCAAGATACCGCCGGCCAGGAAGGCGAGAATGGTCAGCGCGCCCCTGCGATTCACGTCGCGACCTCAGCTGGCGGGTCGAGTGTCGAGCCCGCGCAGGGCGCATCGTGCTGGTCCGTGGCTGCCGTATGCCGCTGGGGAGAGGTTTGCCGCATGGGCCTACTATCCGTCCGGTAGTAGGGCGATGTCAATGCCTCGCGATACCAGTAGGGGGTATACTCGCCGGGCGAGATCACTTCGACCATTATCAGGAGCGCAGCGATGGCAGTCGTGGCATATGGCGTCAAGGGCATGACCTGCGGCAGTTGCGAGCAGAGCGTCAGCAGGGCGGTGGGTCAGGTCCCCGGAGTGACCGCGGTGACCGCCTCACACGAGACCGAGCGCATCGACGTCGACTTCGGCGCCCAGCCCGACGAGGAAGCGGTCAAGACGGCCGTCGAGGACGCCGGGTTCGAGTTCGCCGGCAGGCGCTGACCGTGGTTGCTGCCGCGCCTGAGGAGCAGCTGGTCACCCTCGACATCGAGGGGATGACCTGCGCCTCATGCGTGAACCGCATCGAGCGCGTGCTCGAGCGGCGACCGGGCGTCCACGAGGCGCGGGTGAATCTGGCCACGCGCACGGCGCGGGTTCGCACCGCACCGCACGAGCCGATCGGAGATCTTCTTCAGACCGTCGAGCGCGCCGGTTACGGAGCCCGCGTCCACGTCGACGGCGACGTCTCCGATCACGAAGCGTCGGGGTACCTGCGCCGACTCATCGTGGCCGCGGTGCTGACCGTGCCGATCCTCTGGCTGACCTTCCTTGCGCACCTCGGCGATCGCGGCATGCTGATCACCTGGGCGCTGGCAACGCCGGTCCAGTTCTATGCGGGCTGGCCGTTCATCCGGTCGGCGGTGGCCGCGGCGCGGCACGGCGGTTCGACGATGGACACGCTGGTCGCCGCCGGCTCGCTGAGCGCGTACGGCTACAGCGTGTGGGCGACACTGGCCGGCCGCCAGGAGCACTACTTCGACACCGCCGCGGTGATCATCACCCTGATCCTGGTCGGCAAGGTCCTCGAGGCGCGTGCTCGGGCGGGCGCCACCGACGCATCACGCACCCTGCTCGAGCGGGCTGCCAAGACGGCGACGCTGCTGGTGGACGCCGAGGAACGGAGCGTGGCCGTCGAGGACCTGCGCGTCGGCGACACGGTGGTGGTGCGGCCGGGGGAGAAGATCCCGGTGGATGGCGTGGTCGTGGCGGGTGCCTCCACTGTCGACCTGTCGCTGCTGACCGGCGAGTCCGCCCCCGTCGAGGTCGTCCCCGGGACCGAGGTGGTCGGTGCCTCCGTCAACGGCACGGGCCGGCTCATCGTCCAGGCGCGCCACGTCGGTGCCGACAGCAAGCTCGCGGAGATCGTGCGCCTGCTCCAGGCCGCCCAGGGCTCCAAGGCACCGGTGCAGCGGCTCGCCGATCGAATCTCCTCCGTGTTCGTCCCGATCGTGCTCGGCCTCGCCGCCCTCACTTTCGGAGGCTGGCTGCTGGCCGGCGTGGGGGCGGGCGCTGCGTTGCTCCACGCGGTCAGCGTCGTGCTCATCGCCTGCCCCTGCGCGCTGGGCCTGGCGACCCCGGCGGCGATCATGGCCGGCAGTGGCCGGGCCGCCGAGCTCGGCATCCTCTTCAAGGGTGGGGAGGTCTTCGAGGCGGCGCGGGACATCACCGTGGTGCTCCTCGACAAGACCGGCACCGTCACCGAGGGTCGCATGGGCCTCGCCGACGTGTTCGCCGTCGACGGTGACGCCGATGGAATGCTGGCACTCGCCGCCGCCGTCGAGGCCGGGTCGGAGCATCCCATCGCCGCGGCCGTCGTTGCCGGCGCCCGGCAACGCAACCTCATCGTCCCCGAGGCGACGGGTTTCGCAGTCGAGGCCGGGTCCCGGGCCAGCGCATCGGTGGGCGGCCGGACGGCGACCGTCGGCCGTCCCGACGGAGTCGGGCCGGACCTGCGGACAACCGTGGAACGGTGGGCGGCGGCTGGCCTGACCGTGGTTGCCGTCGCTGTGGACGGAGAGGTGCGCGGCATCGTCGCGGTCGCAGACCGCATCAAGCCGGGATCCGCCGCCGCCATTGCGCGGCTTCGGGCCGGCGGTTTGCAGGTGGCCATGGTCACCGGCGATCGCCGGGCCACCGCGGAGGCGGTGGCACGCCAGGCCGGCATCGACCGGGTCCTCGCCGAGGTCTACCCCGAGGACAAGGTCGCCGAGGTGGTCAGGCTCCAGCACGAGGGGGAGCGGGTGATGTTCGTCGGCGACGGCATCAACGACGCGCCCGCGCTGGCCGGTGCGCGCATCGGCGTGGCGCTCGGCAGCGGCACCGACGTGGCCATCGCCGCGGCCGACATCACCCTCCCCGGTGGCGACCTGGGGGGCGCGGTCGCGGCCATGGAGATCGCCCGGCGCACCTACCGCGTCATCCAGCAGAACCTGGTGTGGGCGTTCGCGTACAACGTGGTCATGATCCCGCTCGCCGTCGCCGGTGTGCTCAACCCCATGTTCGCCGCCGGGGCGATGGCCACGTCCAGCGTCACCGTGGTCGCCAATGCCCTGCGCCTGCGCCGCTTCCATCGGCGCACCGATCCCCAACAGTTGGCGCCGATCCACGTCGAGGAGATCGCCGATGCCGCGTAAACCCGTCGCCGCGCCCGCAATCGTCCCCGGCTACATCAACAGCAAGCCGCGCATCCAGGCGCGGCTGAGTCGGCTCGAGGGTCAGGTGCGAGGCATCAACCGCATGGTCGAGGAGGAGCGCTACTGCATCGACATCCTCACCCAGGTCAACGCCGTCAAGGCTGCGCTGGACAAGGTGGCGATCGCGCTTCTCGATGACCATGTGCAGCACTGCGTCACCGATGCGGTGCGCGCCGGTGACGGCGACGCCAAGGTCAGTGAGCTCTCGGCCGCCATCGGCCGCTTTCTTTCCGGCTGAGCATGTTCGTCCTCCAGGAGATCGGCAAGGCGCTGAGCCTGTCGTTCGCGATGTTCTGGCAGGTCCTCTGGCCGCTGGCGCTCGGGTTCCTGCTCTCGGCGGTCGTCGAGACGCTCGTGTCCAGACAGACCATCTCGCGTTTGTTGGGCAAGGACGGGCCTCGCGAGGTGGCCGTCGCCACCGCCCTCGGGGCGGCCTCGTCGTCCTGCTCGTACGCCGCGGTGGCGGTGGCGCGCAGCCTCTTCCGCAAGGGCGCCACGCTGGGCAACGCCATCATCTTCGAGTTCGCCTCGACGAACCTCGTCTTCGAGCTGGGTTTGGTGTTGCTCATCCTGCTCGGCTGGCAGTTCCTCAGCGCCGAGCTGTTCGGCGGCCTGGTCATGGTCGTCGTCCTGGCGATCGTCTTCAGGCTGACGTTGAGCAAACGACTGGCAAACGAAGCGCGTACACAGGCCGAGCGCGGCCTCACCGGTCGCATGGAGGGTCACGCGGCCATGGACATGTCGGTCACCGAGGGCCCGCTCCTGCGGCGAGCGTTCTCCCCTCGGTCGATCACAGCCATCTGTCAGTACTTCTTCATGAACATCTACAGCCTCTGGGCGGACCTGATCCTCGGCTTCCTCATCGCCGGCGCATTGGGTGCCTGGGTCTCGGACTCGGTGTGGTCGAAGTTGTTCCTGCAGGGGCACGGGTTCCTGTCAGAGGTGTGGGGAGCGCTGATCGGTCCGCTCGTCGCGGTGATCAGCTTCGTCTGCTCGGTGGGCAACGTGCCGCTTGCGGCTGTTCTCTGGCGCGGCGGCATCAGCTTCGGCGGAGTAATCGCGTTCATCTTCGCCGACCTCATCATCCTGCCGATTCTCAACATCTATCGGAAGTACTACGGCCGCCGGGTCGCGGTGTACCTCTTGGTTGTGTCGTATCTCACCATGGCTTTCGCCGGCCTGGTGGTTGGCCTGTTGTTCAACGTCAGCGGACTGACTCCGACGAATCGCCATGTCGTGGTGTTTGACACCACCATCTCTTGGAACTACGACACGTTCCTCAACATCGGCTTCCTGCTGCTCATAACGCTGATGCTGCTGCGATTTCTGCGTACCGGCGGAATCGACATGCTGCAGATGATGGAGGTGCCGAAGTCAGCGGGCCATCGTCACAAGGGCGTTCCGTGAGCGGCGAACCTGACGAAGCGCACCCTAAGCTACCCGGCGATTTGATCCTCCCGTCGCAGCCGCTGGGCCAGCGATAGCTACCAAGAGCCACGTCCCTCACCCGTGCGCCGCGCTGATCCGTTCGCACATCCGGCGAGTGCGCGGAGCCGCGTCAACTCAGCGGCAGCCGCCGGTACCTGACCAGTTGGTGTTGAGGCTTTGCCAACGGTTCGGGCGCGTCGAGCCGGCGCGCTCGGGAGGCGGCCATCCTAGCGGGACGGAGGGTGCCTGAGCGTTCGTCCCCCCGAGCGACGACGCGATGCTCGTTTCTTTGCGTCGCAGCCGAGGGCCGCCCAGGCGGCAGCATTGTCGCGTTCTCCGGCAGCGAGGGCAAGGTGGCACCGACCTGCCGCGTCGCTGGCGGGCATAGCCTGAGGGTGGCTCCGCGGGTCGCGATTATCCGCACGGCGATGCCGAGCGATGCTGCCTTCAGCGCAGATACTCGGCTCGCAGGCCGACATCGCTGGGGCGGCCTGCAACGTCTGCGGGGTTGGTGTGGCGGATGTCAAACGGCGACTTCGGCCCAGCGGTTGACGACGGCGGAGCCGGTGGTCCCGTCCGCGATCAGCGGGATTGTTCGGTGGTCCAGGCATTCGATGCCAGCAGGAGCGGGTGTAACGAACTGCGACGAGGCGATTGTGCTGGGCACCTCTGTCGGTGCGGGCTCAATGCCGTGGGCGCTGTCTTCGGTGTTGAGGCTCGGATCGCGCCGCCGCCGGTCGGTCGCTGCGGTGGATGCACCGACTTCGGCTCGATAGACGGTACTGTCGGGCACACGCGTGCCGACCACTCTTCTGAGCGCCTCCCGTGGTCGGCTGTCAGCCGGCGCTACCGCGCGTAGATAAACCCGTCGATCCCGGAGGAGTTGTCGGCGAGGATCCGGTAATCGACGCGATCCCAGCCGTTGAAATTCATCTCTGATATCTTGAAGTAGCCCGCGGGCACGCCCGATGCGGGCCCAACCGCCTCGACGTAGGCGACATGGCCGACCGGGCCGGCGCTGTCTCCCCCCGGGGGGAAGACGACGACTGCACCGACCTGGGGAGACCGCCCCTCCGGGTACCCGTACCGCGCGGCTGCCCCGTACCAGTCTTGGGCGTTGCCAACCCAGGGGATGCACCGCCGCGAGGCCACGTACCAGGTGCATTGCCCGTAGGCAAAGTGGTCGCCACACGGGGGACTCGACGCGCGCGGCGCTGGGGTGGCACCGCCGGCGAGCTCCTGGTCGATCTCGGCGATCTGCGCGGCGAGGGCTCGTGCCGGGCCGCTCGCTCCCTGGAGCGCGAGATTGCGCTGCTCGACGAGCACGAGGAGGGTGTTGCTGTCCTTGGCGAGCAGGCTCTCCGCCGCTGTTGAGGAGGTGACGTCGGTCTGGATTTCTGCCTTCGCCGCAGCCATGGCTTTCTGGGTGTCACGGACCATAGACTGGCGATTCCTGACCTGCTCCGAGACCTGAGAGGTGCTCGTCAGGTGGTCGACGGCTTGACTGAAGCTGCTGGCGCTGAGCACCGCAGCGACCCAGGAATCGGTGACCGTGGACTTGTAGCTCTGCCGCGTCATTGCCTGGAGCTGGTGCTTGGCCGCGTCAATTGTCGCCCGATCGCTTGCCAGGTGACTGGTGAGGGCGAGGAGCCGAGAGTTGAGGCCGCTGAGATGGCGCTGTGCCGCGAGAAGCTGGTCTTGCTCGGTGGCGACTGCCTGCTCCGCCTGGACGAGGGCGGAGACGCCGCTGTGGCTGTCTGAGGCAAGAGCAGCCAGCTGCTGGAGCAACTGAGCTCGTCGCGCCCGCAGCGCATCGGTGGGCGCCGTCCCGGCCCGGCCGGTGGGGATGGAGGTGACGCCGATGCTGAGCAGGACAGCACAGCTGGCGACCACGCAGAGAAGTTTTTGGGTACCCCTCAATACAGCCCTCCATCAGCGGTCACGGCGCCGTCGACACCTCGTGGCGCACCGACCCGCGGGGATCCTGCCGCCGAACCCCGGCACGGTATCGCCTGGGACGCTCGGGATGCAAGTCACGGATTGCCGCTTTCCGATCGCAGCGCCGCCGCCGAAGCCAGCAGTCCCCCCCGGCCCCTGCCGCGTGCGGCAGATGCGCCTCCATGTCAGTGCGCGCGGTCGCGCACGAGCCTGTTCTTCACCCGCCTCGTGTGCTGGCACCGCGCGGCTGGGTTCTGGCGTGATGCACGCGCCATCGGAAGACCATCTATCTGTGTGTTGCCGCAGCGGTCACGTAACGCCGTGGGCTCCTGCCGAGTTTCCCATTGCGACGACCCATCCCGGAGTCAGAGGTTACAGTTCGTTCATCCCAACCCCTCGCATCTCAGTACCATGCGCCTGCGCTATCTGATCCCCCCTCTTCTGCTGTGCCTTGTCGCCGCCGGCGCCGTCACCGCGCACGCGGCAAGCGACCGCCAGGCGAGCTTCAGCACCGCCGCCACGCAGCTGCGCGCCCAGTGGGACGACGACCAGGCACAGGGCGTCCCCGCCTCGAGTCTGGCGCCTCTCCGAACCGAGCTGACCAGCCAGGAACCGACCGCTGCGTGGTGGTCGCCGGCGTGGCTCGGTGATAATGGCCAGCCACTTCTCGCTCGGCTTCGATCCCGAACGGCGGCGGCGTGGAGCGCTGCCATCGACGCCCAGCGCAGCCAGGCTCAGGCCGTGATCACCCAATGGAACGAATTCGCCCAGAAGCAGACCACCTGGCTCACCAGCAACGCTGTCGCGTCCGCGGGACAGTGGTCGAGGCAGCTCAACGCATCGACCACCCCGGCGGCCATCACGTCTCTGACCACCTCATGGAAGACGTTCCTCTCAGATCAGCAAACCGCTGTGGTGGCGGCTCAGCAGGCCAAGTTGGCCGATGCCCTCAAGTCGGCGGGCGGCCCGCACGCGGTGCTGGCCAGCGCGCGCCACCTCGTCGCGGTAGCAGCAAGCGCCAACCTCGACGCCGGCAATGTCGAGCTCCTGGCCACCCAGCTCAGCGATCAGATCGCCGCGGGCGACAACCTCCGGGCCTTGGCCACCGGTGAACAGCTGCTGCCCGCTCTGAGTAGCCTGCAGGGGCTGGTCAACCTCAACAACCAGGTGTCCGGGCAGGTGCTCCCGCTGCTCTGGAACGTGGACCAGGCCGAGGCGGAGGGGACGCCGCACGCTGCCGCGCTGGCCGCCCAGCAGTCCGGGATCGGCGCCCAGTTCGGCGCCGCCCGCACCGCCGACCAGCTCAATGCGGTGGCGGCGTCGGTGGCGGCCTTGCAGGGCCAGATCGGAGCCGACCTCACTGCCAACCAGTGTGGCCACGCCGTGGGAGCGGGCAAGGTGATCACCATCTCCCTCTCGCTGCAGGAGATGGTCTTCTACCAGGACGGATGCGTCGTCAAGGCCACGCCGGTCACCACCGGGCGACCGCAGCTGCGCACCCCGGCCGGACACTTCGCCGTCTTCAGCAAACCAAGCAACTTCACATTCATCTCGCCCTGGCCCAAGGGATCGCCCTTCTACTACAACCCGACTCCGGCCCGATGGGGACTCGAGTTCGCCGCAGGCGGGTACTTTATCCACGACGCCTCGTGGGAGTCGACGAGCTCGTACGGTCCCGGTGGCGAGAACAACCAGCAGGCTGCCAGCCACGGCTGCGTGCACACGCCGACGCCGATCATGGAATGGGCGTTCTCGTGGACGCCGATCGGCACGCCGGTGGTGATCACCGCCTGACTTCTCAGCGAAGCCCGCCGATTCTCTGAGCCGATGGCCAGTTGCGCGACCATCCGAGGCTGTGCGTAGCGGAGGGTTCCATCGGCGTCGGCGTAGTGGACGGCGAGGTGCGATCATCGACTCCGTCGCCATGGCTGTGAGGTACTAGTGGTACGTCCGATAAATAGATAGACAAAGGCGGGTGGGTGGGCTACTGTGCACCCATGTGGTCTCCAGCATCAGCTCTTCGCCTCTCGAGTGACGACCGCCGAGTGCTCGAAACGTGGGTGCGAGCACACAACACCC